>JACETA010000037.1 GCA_013911545.1 Chloroflexota bacterium
ATCTCTTGGAGGAGGAGCTTTAGTTCCAATTTCAATTGCAGCAGCTGGTTTTATTCTTCCCAAAAAGAAATTACCTATTGCCTATGGTCTTATTGGGGCGAGTGCTGAAGCAGGAGGTGTATTTGGTCCTCTTTTAGGGGGGTTTATAACTCAAATATTATCCTGGGAGTGGGCTTTTTGGATTAACATTCCTCCTACATTATTAATAATGGTAGCTTTAGTATTATGGGGTCCTAAAAATAAAATTCAAAAAATTAAAGTGGATTACATAGGGTCTTTAATATTTTTTATTATTATTTCATCAGTAACAATAGCGTGTGCTCAAATATCGAAATCAAATAATTTACTTATTGTTTTTGCAGTTTTGAGTTTTATTTTTTTAGTTTTTGGAGTTTTAAGATTTAAAAACACTGAAGAATTTATTGTCCCTAAAAAAATATTAAGTAACAAATTATTCCTTATATCAAATTTGACTCATTTTTTTATAGGGGTTGGTTTAATTATAGCAATAATAACTGTTCCTGTTATGGCTGAAACTATATTAGGTGCTTCTCCTCTGGAAGGTGGATTAAGGCTACTAAGGCTTACCATTGCATTATCTATTGGAGCCTTTATAGGTGGATTGATGACTGAAAAAATTAACTCTAAAATTCCTTTAATGGCAGGTTTTATACTAATTTCTGTTGGTTTTTATTTTATGTTTGGCTGGGGGCTTGATATTGGTGACCCTGAGATGACTATACATTTATCTCTATTGGGGCTAGGTTTTGGGATCTGTATATCTCCAATTACCTATAGCGCCATGAAAAATATTAATGATACAGAAAGGGGGTCCGCATCGTCATTATTAACCCTCTCGAGAATGCTTGGAATGACAATAGGTTTATCTTCATTGACTGCTTGGGGTACAACAAGATTTTCACAGCTTACAAGCGATGTTGAAGGTTTTTCACTAGATCCATTAGCACAACAAAAATTAACTGAAACTACATTAAACTCTGGCCTTCAAGTATTTCAAGAATTTTTCTTAATAGGTTTAATTGTTTGCATAATATCTATACCAATAGGATATATTATGACTTCAATTAAAAAATAGACTAGCTCTTTTCTTTTTTAGATTGCTTTACTTCGCTATCTAATCTTTGGAGTTCATATTCCTCATGATCTGTAAAACTCATTAATTCATAAAAATTATTATGATTTGCTATTTCTTTAATTTGATTGTGCATTTCCATACAGACTCTTCTATAAGATATATGACCTTGTTTAGCAGTTCTCAATTCAATCAAATGAAATGCTTGCCTTACATTCATAGTTATCGAATATCTAATATTATGCCCAAATAAAAGAGAATATTCTTTTAGTTGCCCGAATTCGTTGCTAAGTTTTACATATAGATCTCTCGATTTATCTACTACAGCATTACATTCATCTTCGAATGGTGTTTTTTTAACCTCTTCAGGAAAATTAAATCCCAATTCAGGATTCATTTTTTGCCATTCTATTGTCATTAATCTGTGTCTTTGAAGGTCCCTGAATGAACCATAATCTGACAATATATCAAAAGTATAATTTGAATTTTCAAAAGCACGGCCAGGCTTATGTCTTCTATTTTTTCTTTCTCCTGTGTAATTATTTAAAATATTTTTTATTTCATTTTCTGGCAATTCATTTACTATCTTTTTTAAATCCTGTATTGATTTTTGAGAAGATGAATATAGGCAATGTGCAGCAATTTTTCTTTCAGCCTCTTTGTCGTATTCAACTAAGTTTACTTCAGGTGCAAAAGAAGGTTCTTTATCAATATTTTTTAAGGTATATTTTTCAATATTGTCTTGATTATTTTTTAAATAATTTGACCATTCAATCCCTCTGTTTTCAACATCAACTCTTTTCAAAAAAGATGGAATAACTTTTCTTAATTCCGTAAGAATCATATCAGAATAATTTCTCACTTCTTCAGATTTATGTATTCTCATTTTCATCAACATATGCTCATATGCTTGGCCACTTGCGAAAACACCGACATTAGAAATAGTTGATGCTGGAAGAAAATATCTTGCAACATCACAAGCCTTTGCTCTAATAGTCCCATTATAAGCTTGGGTGCTAACAGAATTATCTTTAGGAAATTCATCCTTATATATTTCTACAAGACTTCTAACAACTTTAGAATATGTTTCAAAAATATAGTCCATCGTTTCTTCATATTCACTTTTAAGATCAGAATTTTTTAATTCAGGAGGTGTAATGTACCTAAACTTGTCTCCGATTTTTTGGTCATAATATATGTATCTTGTACTTTGTTCTAAATATGAAGCTATCCTCCCCCATTCTAGAATTTTAGTTAAAATATTAGATGACTGTTCACATGCTAAATGAGCAGAACCTAGCTGAGCTACTGAGTCATCCCCATACTGGGTAAAAACTCTTTCGTACAAGTTTTCTGCTTTACTACTATCAATTTCAATAGTTGTATTTAAATTGCCTTCGCTCCAAAATTCGTCAATAAATAATCTTCTTAGTGACTTTGAAGACCTGCTATATCTTGCATAAAGAGCACCTTTAACAACTTCAGGCATATTGATAAGACAAAAAACAGGTTTATCTACATTGGTAAAGTGATTTAAAAGTATCTTTGTTTCTTCTTTTGAAAATTCTTCTTGAAAATACATTTGTTACCCAAATATTTGATCTGGGTTCTCAAGTATTTCTTTCAGTTCTCCTAAAAACATAGCAGCCTCAGCGCCATCATTTACTCTGTGATCAACAGACAATGTCATTTTCATTATTTTTGATATGATCATATTTCCATCTTTAACAATTACTTCGTCGTTTGCTTTTCCTACTGACAATATTGCAGATTGAGGAGGGACAATTATTGCAACAAATTCATCTATATCAAACATTCCTAAATTGCTAACACTAAACGTAGCACCATTATTTTCTTCTTGGGTGAGCGGTGAACCGCTCCCCTTGGCTCTTGCAGCAAGATCTTTGGCAGATTCTGAAATATCAGTAAGGCTTTTATCTTCGCACCCTAAAACTGCTGGAACTATAAGTCCCACAGGTAATGCAATTGCCATACCCACATTAATATTTTTATGTTCGATTAAATTTCCATCATCAAATGATGAATTAAATTTAGGGAATTTTTTTAGCGCTTGAGTTACCGCAAAGAGAACAATGTCATTTACGGAAACTCTTACATTATTACTTTCATTAAATTCAGATCTTTTCTTAATTACTTCAGACATGTCAGCACTATTGCTAATATAGAAATGAGGTATTTCAGATTTACTTTTGGAAACAACTCCTGCAATTGCTTTTCTCATAGGAGTAAGAGGCACAGAATTAGAATCATCAGAACTCTGATTTGGATCAACAGCAGAAGAGGATCCTTTTGAAGCTTCTTCAACATCCTCTCTTGTAATCCTTCCCCCTGGCCCAGAACCATTGATAGAAGTTAAATCTACACCTAATTCAGCAGCTAATTTTTTTGCTATTGGACTAGCCTTAACTTTTCCAATATCCGGAGAAGAGACTGGAGATTGGCTTTCAATCGTTTCAGCACTTTTTTCATTTTCTTGAACCGTATCAACACTTGAAGATGAAGAACTTTCGGGAATTTCATCTTGAGCTTCACCTATATATGCAATTAAATCACCTACAGGAACTACCTGACCCTCTTGAACAATTATTTTTTTTAAAATTCCATCGTTGTAGCATTCCATTTCAACAACAGTTTTATCAGTTTCAATTTCAGCTAACTTATCTCCTCTTTTTACATCATCACCTTCACTTTTCAGCCACTTTACAATTGTACCTTCTGTCATATCTGCGCCCATACTTGGCATTGTAACTTCTGAAATCAATTTAACCTCCTTGGTTTATAAACTGTAGCCTTGCTCAATCTTATTCATAATTTTTGGGACACTTGTCATGGCATGTTGTTCAAGTTTTCTGTTATAAGGCCATGGAACATCTTCGCTACCTACTCTAAGAATTGGTCCATCTAAATAATCACCGCTAGATTCATTGACATTAGCTGCAATCTCAGCCATTACTCCCCCGTTTTTTCTAGCAGTATCTAAAAGTAATGCTCTACCTGTCTTTTGGATAGAATTATTAATCAAATCATAATCTATAGGACTTAAACTTCTTAGATCAATTACTTCTGAACTTACATTTTTCTTTGAGAGTTCATCAGATACTTTTTGCAATAACGGCATTCCATGTCCGTAGGATACAAGAGTTATATCTGTTCCAGATTGTTTTATGTCAGCTTTACCTATTTCAATTTCAAAATACTCATCAGGGACTTCGCCTTTCACACCATATAATCCAGCAGATTCAGCAAAAATCACTGGATTTAAATCTTTTATTGAAGACCTTAACAATCCAAGTGCATCTTTTGGGTTAGATGGAGCTACAACTTTCAAGCCAGGAACCTCACATAGCCAAGTTTCGAAACTTTGGGAATGAGTTGCTCCCAATTGCATACCTGCGCCAGTTGGTGCACGAATCACCATAGGCACATTTATTTGTCCCCCAGACATATATCTCAAATTTGCAGCCATGTTAACTATTTGATCAAATCCTACTAGTGAAAAACTTATAGACATTAATTCAACAATTGGCTTCAATCCAGCAGCTGCACTTCCTATACCAGCACCGATAAATCCTGCCTCCGAAATTGGAGTATCTTTAATTCTTTCAGGACCATATTTTTCCAAAAAACCTGAAGTTATAGCATATGCACCTCCATATGCTCCTATATCTTCACCCATAATGAAAACATCTGGGTCATTCTCAATAGCCTCGCTGAGACCTTGTTGCAATGCTTGCCTTACAGTTATTTCACTCATTACAGATATACATCCTTACCTAAACTATTTAAATCTGGTTCATTGCTGTCAGTGGCAAATTTAACTGCGCTAACCATTTCTTCACTAACTGATTTTTTTATTTCATCAATTTCTTCTTGCGTTGCAATTTTTTTACTTAAAATATAATTTGGAAAAGCTTCAACAGGATCTTTCTTTTTCCATTCATCTACTTCACTAGATTCTCTATATTTTGCTGGATCAGCCATTGAATGCCCCTGAAATCTAAATGTTGTTGCCTCGATTAGCGCAGGGCCATTACCATTCCTGACTTTTTGAACAACTTCATTAGTTGTTTCTTTAACCGCTAGAACATCCATGCCATCAACTATAGTGCTTGGAATTCCGTATCCTTCAGCTAGATTTGAAAAAGATTTCCCGTTTGTCCTTATTCTTTCAACACTAGTCCCCATGCCATAAAAGTTATTTTCAAGAAAAAATATCATTGGAAGCTTCCACACACTCGCGAGATTCATTGTTTCATGGAAAGTGCCTTGATTCGTTGCTCCGTCTCCAAAGTAAACTACTGTGACAGAATCTTCTTGCCTGTATTGAGAAGCTAAAGCAAATCCTGCTGATAGAGGCATCTGGGCACCTACAATTGCATGACCACCCATAAAGTTTTTTTCAGCATCGAATAGATGCATTGAACCGCCCTTACCTTTACTTACTCCCGTTTCTTTACCAAATAATTCAGCCATTAGCCCATTAGTACTTAAACCTCTTGCAATAGCATGCCCATGGTCTCTGTAATGTGTGACTATATAATCCTTTTCTTGAAGAGCATCAATTGAGCCTACAGCTACAGCCTCTTGCCCAATATACAGATGAAGGAAACCTCTGATAAAGCCTTTTGAATAATTTTCCCCACAAGACTCTTCAAATAGCCTTATCAGGTACATTTTTCTATATAAATTTAAATAATCTTCTTTATTCATATTTATCAAATTAATCTATAATTCATTTCTAATATTACAACAGAATTCAAGGTAAAAAAAATAATTTTATTTATTTAATTTAGCCGCCTCACATACATTTTTCATAAGCATTGCAATTGTCATAGGCCCAACCCCTCCCGGAACCGGTGTATATAAAGAAGCTTTTTCTCTTATTGAAGCTAAATCAACATCTCCAACAATGCTGTATCCCTTAGCAGTGTTCTTATTTTCTACCCTATTAATACCCACATCAATTACTACTGCACCATCTTTAATCATTGAACCATCTATTATATTTACCCTTCCAACCGCGACGATAATAATATCAGCATTTTTGGTATGATTTTTTAAATTTACTGTTTTACTATGACACAAGGTAACTGTTGCATTTTCATCTTTCCCACTTAATAAAGCCAACATAGGTTTACCAACGATATCACTTCTTCCAATTACAACTATGTTTTTGCCTTGCGTAACAATATTTTCTTTTTTTAAAATCTCCATTATTCCAAATGCAGTTGCTGGAATAAATCTAGGATTTCCAATACTCAAGAGCCCAATATTAGTTGATGTAAGACCATCTACATCTTTGATGGGGCTTATAGTTTCTATTAATTTTCGATCATCTAAGTGATTTGGAATTGGAAGCTGCAAAATAATTCCATCAACATTATTATCGGCATTAAGTTTTTTAATTAAATTTAAAATGTCATCTTCATCAACATCTTTTGGTTGTTTTATTAAATTTCCGTGAATACCAATTTCAGAACATTTTTTTAACTTATTTTTAACATAGGTCAATGAAGCAGGATTTTCACCAACAAGTATAATATTTAAACTTGGTGATCTATTTATCTTACTACTTACTATTTTGATTTCACTTACTAAGTCATTTAAGACTAGTTTTGAAATTTCTTTTCCATCAATTAACATCAGAATACATAATTTTTAACAATTTTTTATATTACAACTTAACATGAACGATAACAATCAATTGCACAGCGGTATAGATATTATTGAAATAGATAGGATTCAAAATGTTTTGTTTAAGCACCCTTCAAGGTTTTTAACAAAAATATTCACTGAATATGAAATAGATTATTGCAGGGGTAGAGCAACTCAATTAGCTGCCAGATTTGCATCTAAAGAAGCTGCCATGAAAGCATTGGGTACTGGCACTAGAGGGGTAGGATGGAAAGAAGTTGAAGTACAAAGGCTAAGGTCAGGCAAGCCTTATATAATTCTTCATGGTAGAGCAAAAAAAAGAGCTGAATCAATGGGAATTACAAAAATTGAATTGAGTATAAGTCATTCAAAAAATCTAGCTACTGCAATGGTAATTATGTACCAATGATTCCAGTAATTTCACCTAAAAAAATAAAAAATGTAGAAAAAAATTACTTAATTAATTTTAAAAATAAGGAAATTCTTCAAAATAGAGCTGTTAATGGAATAGCAAAAATAATACTTAAACAAAAACCATCTGAAGTTATTATATTTTTTGGACCTGGAATGAACGGTAATGATGGATTAAAAGTCGGAAAATTGATTTCAAAAGAAATTGGTTCTAAAAATGTTAACTTAATTTCTTGTATAAATAGCAGTTCATCAAATATTAATTTAGATTTTGCTAAAGATGAGGGCTTTGAAATACAGAAATTTGATAAGAAATTTTTGACTGAAAAAAGTAAATCTACAGTTAAAAAGATTATTGTAATTGATTCAATAC
>JACETA010000038.1 GCA_013911545.1 Chloroflexota bacterium
TTGTTTTACCAAGAGAAAATGTATCAAGAACTTCTGCAAAACCAAGAGTGCTTTCAGACGATTGAAGTTTTCTGTTTTTTTGAATCATTTCAGTTAATTCATCAACCATCTCATAAACAATATCGTAATTTTTTATAACAACATCATTTGTTCTAGATTGCCTTATTGCACCTTGTTCAATTACAGTTTGAAATCCTACTACAACAGCATTTGCAGCAGTTGCAAGCATTACATCATTTTCATTTACTGACCCTGAAGAAGAATGAGTTATTTCAATATTTACATCTTCATTTTCAATAGTTTCCAATACTTTTTTCACAGCATCTACAGAACCGTCAGTTCCACACTTAATTATTATCCTAAATATGCTTTCATCGTCGTCGTCATTAATTCTTATAACTGATTTTTTTTGCTCTTTATTTATTGATAATGACTTAATAAACTTCTTGGCTTCTTTGTCAGATTTAAATATTTTAAAATCATCTCCGGCTTTTGGCACAGAATTCATTCCTAACACTTGAGCAGGAGCTCCAGGAGTTACATTTTTTACTGAACGATTAAAGCCATCTGTTAAATTTTTAATTTTTCCACTTACTTCTCCCGCGACAATATAATCACCGACACTAACATTTCCTTCTTTTACCAAAATTGTACCTAGAGAACCTCTTTTTTTATCTAGAGTACCTTCCAGAACATATCCTTGGCCATCGGTATTTTTAGGCACTTTAAGTTCAAGTATTTGACCAAGCAATATTATAGATTCTAGCAATTCGCTTATACCTTTAGATGTAGTTGCTGAAGTTTCAACACACATTACATCTCCACCATAATCTTCAGGAACAACATCATTTTCTACGAGTTGCGACTTAACTTTATTTATATCTGCACCATCTAGGTCACATTTATTTATAGCTACTATCATTGGTGTTTCAGCAGATTTAATATGATCAATTGCCTCTTTAGTTTGCCTCATTACACCATCATCAGCAGCAACAACTAAAACAGCAATATCTGTAATTTGAGCTCCTCTTGCTCTCATAGCTGTAAATGCTTCATGTCCTGGAGTATCAACAAAGGTAATTTTTTCATTGTTATGAGTAATTTGATATGCACCTATGCTTTGGGTAATTCCTCCATGCTCAGAATCAGCAACTTTTGAACCCCTAATAGAATCTAAAATTGAAGTTTTTCCGTGATCAACATGACCAAGAATTGTTATAACTGGAGATCGTAAAATAATTTGATCGTCACTCAATTTAGTTGAATCTACTTCTGACCTTAAAGTTTTCTTTGCTGCAGATTTAGGCTTTAAAACCCTAAACCCAAATTCATGAGCAACAAGAACAGCAACTTCGAATTCTATTATTTCATTAATATTGGCCATAACACCATGACGCATTAATTCTTTAATTACTTCTGAAGGGGCAGTATCCATTATTTCTGATAAATCACCTGCGGTTAATTGGGCAGGCAAATTAAGCAATTTTTCTTGCTCCTCTATTAAATTATTATTCTCTTCAACCATCTATTTTTTTAAGTCATCTATATCTTCAGCAAATCTAATTACACCCTTTTTGGGTTTTGCAGATTTTTTCTTAACTATTGAGTCAATGTTCCAGATATCTTTTTCTCCAACAGCAGGCTTATCATCTTCTTTATCCAGCTGACTGTCATCATTTTTTGAGCTCTCAACAATTTCAACAAGATCATCACTTGAAAAAACTTCGCTATCAGATACTATTTTTTCAACAATTTCTTCATCAACTTGTATTTCTTCTTTTATTTTTTCTTTTACGGATGATGGAATTACATCTCTTAAAGCTTTGAGTCTTTTCTCGGTCATTCCTGTTATATTTAATAAATCTTCATTAATCGTATTTTTAATTTGATCAATTTTTGTTAAATTCAAGACTTTAAGCAATTCTTCGGTATTAGAATCAACTCCAGCTTTAGCTAATTCAGTTTTTGGTTCAACATCTTCGTTTTCATTACTATTAGTATTTGATGTTATATCAACTTTCCAACCACATAATCTTGCAGCCAATCTAACATTTTGGCCATCTTTGCCGATAGCAAGGGATAATTGTGTTTCTGGAACAGTCACTTGTGCTGAATTTTCAGTTGAATTTAATAAAACCTTTTCTACATCGGAAGGGCTTAAAGATTTAATAATAAACTCAACTGGATCTTCGCTCCATTCTATAACATCAATTTTTTCACCAAGAAGCTCATTAACAACATTTTGTATTCGTAAGCCCCTTAACCCAACACATGCACCCACGGCATCTATTCCTTGTTGGGTCGAATTAACAGCAATCTTACTCCTTGACCCAGGCTCTCTAACAATATTTTTAATTTCAATTATTCCACTACTTATTTCAGGTACCTCAAGAACAAATAATTCTCTAAGTAAATCTACATTTGATCGAGAAACGACAATTTCATGCCCTCTTCTTTCTTGGTCAAGCTTTTGAATTATAAATTTTAATTGTTGGCCAACTCTATATTTTTCTGAATTGACTTGCTCTTGGGGAGGCATAACCGCCTCACCTCTACCTAATGATACGATTACATCTCTACCTTCAATTCTAGTGATAGTCCCAGACATGATCTCGCCAATTTTATTTGAATATTCATTAGCCACTAGCTGTCTTTCAGCTTCTCTCAATTTTTGAAGAACTAGCTGCCTCACAGTTTGAGCGGTAATTCTTCCAGGATCTGGTTCAATGTAGCCTGTTGTGACTTCCTCGCCAACTTTAATATCTGGAAAATGATTTTGAGCTTGAGACAAGGGTATTTCTAGATCATTGTCTTCTACCGCCTCAACTACAACCTTTATAGTTCTAACCACTGTATTTCCAGTATCTTGGTCTAAATCAACTCTCACTTCCTGACCATTAGCATCTTTTTTATACGCATGTTCTAATGCACTCTGTATTGCTGATAATACAACTGACTGAGGAAGGCTCCTATCATGAGCAAGAGCAGTTAAAGCTAACATCAATTCATTTTTCAAATTTACCTACCTATTAATATGTAAATTGAACAAAAAAAAGTGGGCTCAGCCCACTTCTACTTCACATTCAATTAATTTTTTATAATTCTATATCAATGAATGAATAATTCAAAGAAAAAGTTTATTTTATATATTTCTTATATATTCTAATAATTTATCTTTATCTATTAAGTTTGAACTTCCACTTTTTTTATCTGTGACTTCAACTTGATTATTTTTTAATGATCGTGAACTTACCACAACCCTTAAAGGGACCCCAGAAAAGTCAAAATCATTAAATTTTATGCCTGGAGATTCATTTCTGTCATCGAATAAAACGCTAATATTAGCATCCAATAATTCATTATAAATTTGTTCAGAATTTTCATTCACATCTTCTTTGTCAGTATTTAATGAAGCTAAATAAATTTGAAATGGAGCAATTTCATTATTAAATGCCAATTGATTTTCTGAAGAACCTGATTCAATTACCGCGGCTAGTAATCTTCCAACCCCAATTCCATAACATCCCATCTCAACATCAATTAGTTTTCCGTTAGAGTCAAGATAATTAAGCTCCATTTTAGAGCTATATGCAGTTCCTAATTTAAATATGTGACCAACTTCGATTCCTTTAAATTTCTTTAAGCCTTTTCCTACACATTTTTCACTACAGTATGGAGTTAAATCATTTTCTTTTGCAGTAGCTATATCAACTATGTCAATAATTTTATTGAAATCTTTTTTTGGAATAATTCCTTTGACATGAAAATTATTCTTATTGGCTCCAGCAATATAATCTGAATTAATATCTACAGAAATATCCAGTAATGTTTCAATTTCATTTTTAAAAGGAGATAAATATCCAGGGGATAGATTTAATTTTTTTAATTCTTCATCAGTTGCAAGCCTTGGTTCACCACCTAAATAATTTCTTAATTTTGTTTCATTTACTTCTAAATCGCCTGATAATGTTGCTAATATAGGCTTTCCATCAGAAATATATACCATTGTTTTAAGGAAATTCTCTTTACTTAATTTAAAAAAATTACTTAATTCATCAATTGATTTAATTCCGATAGTTTCAACTTCTTCTTTTGATTCTAAATCAAGGGGCTTCTTATTAAATCGTACAAATTCAGCTTTTTCTTCATTTGCAGAATACGAGCATGAATCACACATTAATATTGTATCTTCACCGCTTTCTGATAAAGAAACAAATTCAGAAGATACTTTCCCTCCTATTGCTCCACTATCTGCAGCAACCTTCACTACATTTAACCCACACCTCCTAAAAATATTAAAATAAGCATTTGAAAATTTTTCGAATGCTTGATCTAGAGATTTTTCATCTGCATGAAAACTATATGCATCCTTCATTTCAAATTCCCTGACTCTTAATAGACCTCCTCTAGGTCTTGTTTCATCTCTAAACTTTGTTTGGATATGGTAAACAGAGAATGGAAGGTCTCTGAAGCTTCTAAGGTAATTTTTAACTAGATCTATAACCGCCTCCTCGTGAGTAGGCGCAATTATCATTTTTTTATCTCTTCTATCAAGAAAGCTCGCTAATGGAGGAATAAAAGAATCTATCCTTCCACTCTGTTTCCAAATATCTGATGGTTGAATGACTGGAAGGTTAGCTTCTAAGCAATTAATTTTTTCCATTTCATCATCAATAATTTTTTTTATATTATTGATAACTCTCCAGCCCATAGGAGTAAAACTAAAAATTCCTGCACTTAATTGAGAAATATAACCTGATTTCAACAATAATTTGTGGCTCAACATTTCTGTTTTTTCAGAAACATCCCTTGAAGTATTCCAAAAATAATTTGTTAATTTAATTGCCTTCTCCTTTTATCCCCACTTTTTTTTAACATAATTTTCTACCATATCTATAAATTGTTTAGCAATTCCATCTCCTTGTAAAACATCTACTTTGATCCCATCAACAAATACTGGTGCTTTAGGTGATTCGCCGGAGCCTGGAAGTGAAATTCCAATATCAGCACTTTTAGATTCACCTGGACCATTTACCACGCACCCCATCACAGCAACTTTAAGGTTTACAGATTCAGGGTAATGTTTACCCCATGACTTCTTTTTTGAATCAAGAAAAGCTTGTATATCTTCGCTTAACTCTCGAAAAAAGGTTGAAGTGGTTCTTCCACAACCCGGGCATGATGTAACTGAAGGATTAAATCTTCTTACTCCCATTGATTGAAGAATTTCTTGGCATAGCTTGACCTCATTCGTTCTGTCCCCATTAACTTCTGGTGTCAAACTGCACCGAATAGTATCTCCAATGCCATCATAAAGAAGGTTTCCTAATGCAACAGAAGTATACGAGATACCTTTCATTCCCATCCCTGCCTCCGTAAGACCCAAATGTAATGGAAATTTACACTTTTTTGATAATTCTCTATAAACCGTAATCATTTGATTTACCCTTGAAACCTTACATGAAATAATTATTTTATCTTCACTTAGCCCTAAATCAATTGCTTTCTCAGTACTCATCAAAGCACTTTCTATAAGGGCCAAGTTTTCAACCTCTTCTGAATCTAATGGGTTTTTAAGCTTGGCATTGATTTCCATTTTTGATTCAAGTAATTCAGGGTCAAGGCTTCCAGCATTAACTCCTATTCTTACAGGCTTATTATTTTCAACTGCAACCTTAATGAACATTTCAAAATTTTCATCTCTTTTATTGCCTCTACCAACATTTCCAGGGTTTATTCTGTATTTATCTAGTTTTTCAGCACATAATTTATTATTAGTAAGAAGCCTGTGGCCAATAAAATGAAAATCACCTACAAGTGGCACATTGTATCCATCGTCAATTAGGTTTTTCTTAATAACATCAACACTTTTAGCAGCCTGATCATTATTAACAGTTATCCTTACAATTTCACTTCCAGCATCGTGTAATTCTTTGATTTGATTGACAGTTTTAGTTATGTCGGAAGTATCGGTATCAGTCATAGATTGAACAACAACAGGATTTTTGCCACCAATATTTATGTTGCCAACTTTAACTAAATTAGTATTTCTTCTAGGTATTTTCACAGCTATGATTATATTCTACCCTCTGTCACCCTACAATATTTGCACTATCAAATATTCTAGAAATATCTTGGCAAGTTACTAAAACTAATAATGAAATCATTAAAGCGAATCCTAAGCTATGAACAATTCGTTCTTTATCGGGCGAAACCCTTTTTCCTTTCCTAAGTATTTCGATAAATACAAATAAAATCCTGCCTCCGTCTAAAGCAGGAATAGGTAATAGATTTATAACCCCTAAACTTAAACTAAGTATTGAAATAAGTTCAATATATACTTTTATTTTTCCACTAATTGTAAGTTCTGAAGAAGCAACAGATCCTGTTATCTGGCTTATTCCAACAGGTCCAACAGCGACTGGGCCAGAGAATTGAGGGTTTGAACTATCATTAAAAATTGCCTTAACACTATTAATTGATAATGTAATCAATTGAGAAACACTATAATAGGAATTTTTAATTGAATCTAATATGCCATTTCTAACATTTATAGTTCTGTAATTTTGAACAGAAACTGCTATCCCTAAGGCACCTTCACCTTCAGGTGGATTCCATCTTGGAGTAGCAGAGAATTGAGCTATATTGTCATTATAAGAAAAGTTTTCTTCCCAGGATTCTGCAAATGGATTAGGGATCCCCCTGTCAACATTTATTAAAATATCTTTACCTAATTTTGAAGTTAAAATTCTTTGCAAATCATTCATGTTGTGAATGTCTTTATCATCAATTTTTAGTATTTTATCCCCGACTTTCAAACCTGCATTTAATGCAGGCGAATCTTTATTTATGTCCAAAATTATTAAGTCTGATTTATCAACTTCTGTTATGAATAAAGAAGAAAAGAAGAAAAGAAAAAAGGGAAGAATTAAATTTATTAATACGCCTGCAACTAAAACTATAAATCTTTGAAAAGCGTTTTTTACATAGAAACTATCTGGATGATTTGAATTATCTTCACCAAAAGGTCTTACAAATCCTCCTAGTGGTAAAAGATTGAAAGACCATTGCATGTCTCTAATTACAAGGCTGTCATTTTTAATTTCATCAATTTTTACTTCATAATTTTCAGTTTTAGAAGAAAAACTTTCTTTGTTATTCATAAAAAATTCTGAGACGAATTCTTTATTATTATCGAAATGAGTTGCAACAAATATTTTTTTGCCTTCAAGCCCATTAAAGTCAAAATTATTTTTTTCAAAATAAATTCTTTTTCTAGATGACCAGTATGAAAAAAGCTTTGGAGGAAAGCCAAAACCAAACTCTAAAACCTTTATTTTAAAAAATTTTGCTGAAAAATAATGCCCAAATTCATGCAAAATTACTAATGGCAGTAAGATTAAAATAAAGCTTAATATGCTATAAATTGCCGTCATTTATTAATTTATTTGTTAGATTAAATGAATGTCTTATCATTTCCTTAGAACTATCAATTGAATAAGTTTTTGATAAGTTAACATTTTTGTATAC
>JACETA010000039.1 GCA_013911545.1 Chloroflexota bacterium
AAGTAGTTATATATATGGCATACCATCCGCAGTCGCAATTGCATCATACATAATTTATTCTATTGAGCCCCTTATAAATTCTTTTAAGGAAATAAAATATCTTTCTTTTTTTTATTTTTATAAAGGTAGTGATCCACTTAAAAATGGTTTCCACGAATGGCACTGGATTATATTTGTGCTGGTAAGTATTATATTTACTACTTTATCTTTATATTTTTGGAATTTGAGAGATATAGATACTTAAGGAATAGGGATTATGAAAAAAATTTTTTACTCGGTTTTTATTGTTGCGCTTTTGATTTCATGTGGTGAATCTGAAAGCAATCAAAAGCAATTAGAAATAATAACAGCTACAGAAAAAATATACTCTTTTGAAGATTTAACAAGTATGGGTTTTAAAAAGAATAGAGAATATGATGTCGAAGAATTAACTGGTGCTTCAGAAGCTTATTTTGGTTTTTGGGGAATAAAAAGAAGTGAATCAAAAGATTATGAAATTAGGTTTTATTCAAACCATTCAGATGCAGTAAATTTGGGAGAAAATTTGGCAATTGAAGTTAGTGGAAATGATGCAGTAATTGCAAAAGATGAAACCACATGGAAAGAAGGAAGCAAAGATAGAAGGCAAGTTGGTGGTGGTGTAGACAAAGGGAGCCTGGGGCTGCAGGCAACAGGCATATTTCCTAAATATGGCAATTATATAATTTATGGAAATATGGTTATTTTGTGTGAAGGCCAGGAAGGTATTGCCCTTGAGACTTGCTGGGACCTAATAAATGCTCTTGAACCTCAATAATTTAAAAGGTACAGAATTTCAAAAAAAAGTATGGAAAGAAATTCTTAAAATTCCAAAAGGACAAACAAGAACTTATAAAGATATAGCTTTATCAATTGGGTCGCCAAAATCATATAGAGCGGTTGCTAATGCTTGCGGAAAAAATCCTCTTCCAGTAACCATACCGTGTCACAGAGTGGTTAAATCTGATGGATCTATTGGTGGATATAGCGCAAAAGGCGGAGTTGAAAAAAAGAAGATCCTTCTATCAGGCGAGACTAATGAAAAGTAACAACAGGATTACAAATTTAGATTTTATTAGAGGTATTTCAGTGCTAGGCATTCTTATAATGAACAGTTTAAGTTTTTCTCTTCCATTCTCAGCTTATTTTAATCACCCTTCTGCCGCAGTAGATGGAACTATTGATTGGGTTCTTGTTTTTATTTCTGAAATTTTTGTCTCCCAAAAAATGATGGGGTTATTTTCAGTACTTTTCGGTGCAGGGATTGTTATTTTTATAGATTCAGCAAATAAAAAAAATTATAAAAGACCTCGATTATTAAGTATCTGGAGGAATTCCTTGCTTTTTTTATTCGGTATTTTTCATGCACTTTTATGGGACGGAGATATTCTAAGAATTTATGGAATATCAGCAATTTTAATTATATTTTTATATAAAAAAAATATTAAATTGTTGGTCATTTTAAGTTTATTTTTTACACTTTTTGGATCAATAATTGCTTATCCATGGCAAGGCTTTTTTGATAGTGAAGGAAATTTAATTTTATCTGAAGCAAATATAAATATATGGCCAGATAAGCTTGGGTTATCATCATACTGGTTTCCAGAAGCAAAGATGAAAGGGGAAGCAATATATTCATATTTTGGATTAGATGCTACGTTCCGGGCAATAGGAATGATGTTGTTAGGTGTAATTCTATTTAGATCAAAAGTATTATTTGGAAACCTTGACATTAAGATTTATAAAAAAATGACCTTTTTTGGGTTAGCGTTAGGTATTCCCTTAGGCATTCTAAGTCTTTTATGGCTTGGGTTAAATAACTACAGTCCAGATTTAGCAATAATTGGGTTTATTCCAAATAAGCTAGGAATTATACCAATGACAATTGCATATATTGGAATGCTATCAATTCTAAATAAAAAGCTTTCATCTAAAGTAGCTTCGTACATTAGGGCATGCGGAAGAATGGCTTTTACAAACTACATAACACAAACTTTATTTTGCTACATTGTTCTAAATATTTTTTTTAAAGATGTAGAAATAACCAGAAAAGAAATTTTTATATTTGTTTTAATAATTTGGGCAATTCAGTTAATTTGGTCAAAATATTGGTTAGATAAATTTAAATATGGTCCCCTAGAATTTATATGGAGAAAGTTAACGTATTATAATGAGCGTTCTTAATATAACTTATTGAGTCATATCTTACTTTTCATTTTAGATATATAGTTAAAAATATATATGACTTTCTTAAAATCAACTTTTCATTCTTTTAAGGACCCTTCATTTAGAATTTATTTTATTGGTCTTTTATTTATGATGGCTTCTGTGAATATGCAATTTGTAGCAAGAAGTCAGTTGGCTTATGACCTCACAAAGTCTCCGCTGGCTGTTGGGATTGTAGGGTCTGGTTTTGCGCCTCCTATATTACTTCTATCAATTTTTGGAGGCTCAATTTCTGATCAATTTGATAAGAAAAAGATTATACAGCTCGGTCAGCTTGGGATGGTTATTTTAGCATCAATAATTGCTATCTCAATTTTTTTAGAGATAGTCACAATTTATCATTTAATAGTTGCGTCAGTTGCTCAGGGAATTATGTGGGCTTTCCTTGTCCCTGCAAGGCAGTCATTAATACCTGATCTTGTTGAAAAAAAATTAACTGTTAATGCAATTGCTCTTAGTGGTTCCGGGATGGCTTTAATGACTTTTCTAGGGCCAGGCATTGGGGGATTTTTATATGAATTGTTTGGCCCTGGGTTCGTTTATATTTTTATTTGTTTGCTTTTCGTTGCAGCATTAATATCTAATCAATTCCTACCTAATACATTTGTTGGCTCTAAAAAAAATGATTCTAGGGTTAAACAAATTAAGGAAGGAATCGTTTACATTAAAAAAAATAATATTCTGACATGGTTACTATTAATAGCTATGATTACAACTATATTAACTATGCCACTTAGGAACCTCATGCCTGTTCTTATGGACGAACTTTTTTCGAAGGGGGCTGATGCGGTTGGCTTGATGCTTAGCATAATTGGTTTAGGGTCACTTGTAGGATCATTAGTTTTTGCTGGATTAAAAAAGGGTGTTAGAGGCTTCGCCTTAATAGGTTCTCTTCTTATTTCTGGGATTGCAATTCTTATTACATCTTTATCAGGAATATTTATCCTAATATTACTGATGATGTTTTTTATTGGCATTGGAGATGCGGGTAGAAGATCACTTAACAATGCCTTACTTATGGAAGAAGCAGATCCTGAATATAGGGGGAGAGTGAACGGAGTTTATACCATGAATTTTGGACTCATGCCCTTAGGTACAATTCCTATAGCTGCTATAGCATCTGTATATGGCATTGATATAGCTTTTCTTGGATCTTCATTATTATTGATAATATTTGCTTTGTCGTGTTTTATTTTTGCTAAAAAAATAAGAATTTTATAATTTAAAAAAACTCAAGAAAGGAAAATATGGAGTACAAATGGAAAGCATTTACTGTAGTTGCTTTATCTTTATTTGTAATGGTGATGGATGCTTCAGCATTAAATGTGATACTTCCACAAATAGCTGAAGATTTTGAAGTTAGTCTTGGAACGGTCTCTTGGGTAACAATTATTGGAGGGTTGGCAATAAGTAGCACTCTACTGCCTTTAGGAAAGCTTGCAGATATTACTGGAAGAAGAAAAATACAATTAATTGGGATGTCATTATTTGCCCTAGGAACAATAATATGTTTTTTTTCTGCAAATATTTCTACTTTACTAATTGGAAGAATAGTAGGCTCTATTGGGTCATCCATGTTACAGGCTGTGACCATGGCTATTGTTCTAGCTGTATTTCCATCTAATGAAAAAGGCAGAGGCCTCGGAATGATTACTTTTGCGGTTGGAATAGGAGGAATAGCTGGGCCTTTATTGGGGAGCCAGATAACAGAATTTTTTGGTTGGAAATATATTTTCTTAGTTATGTTTTTTCCGACAATAATTGGATTCATTATGGCAATTTATATTTTAAAAGATGACCTAATTGGTTCTTCGAAAGACATGAAACTGAAGTATGATTTTAAAGGGGCGATTTATTCAGCATTATTTATAATTCTTATCATATTAAACATTTCAAACCCTTTTAATTTTTCATATTTTTCAGCAATATACTGGATAATTTGGATAATAAGTATTTCTTTAATTTATTTATTTATTAAATCCCAAATTAAAAATAAAAACCCGATGTTTAATTTGAAACTTTTTTTGAATTGGAGATTTTCTTTTGCGATTTTAGCAAGACTATTTGGGTTTACTTCTAATGGCCCTTTTTGGTTCATAATCCCCTTTTATGCAACTATAGTTCTAAAATATTCGGTTGGAATGACAGGTATATTAATATTTTTAAATGCATTAGGAATGTCGGTAGCAGGAAGCATTGCTGGAAGACTATCTGACAAATTTGGAACAATAAAATTTATAATAACTGGCCTTACTCTTCTTTCTATAACTTGGTTACTTTTTATTGTTGCGGGAAACGATTCCCCAAGAGAATATATTTTACTGTTATCGCTTATTAATGGAATTTCAAATGGGCTTTGGATGGCACCAAACACTAGCGAAACATTAGAAAAAATTTCAACTGAATACCAAGGTTTAATAAGTGCTTTTAATGCCTTAATAAGAAATATAGGCAGTGTAATGGGTATTTCAGTATCAACAATTTTAATTACTTCAGTTTTAATTTCTAACGGATTAAATGTACAAATAGGTGATCTAATAAATGGGTCTAAATCGGAAATAAAAATACTAACTGATGCAATGAATTACTCTTTTATTGTTTCTGCTGGTTTTGGGATTTTAGCAATAATTCTTAGTTTGGTTGGAAAAATAAGAAATTAGTTCACTTTTCTTGTAGCCATAATTTCTCAAATCTCTCCCTTAGTTTTATTTCTTTACCTCTTGAATTTGGCTTATAAAAATCTTTATTAAATATTTTTTCTGGAAAATTATCCTTTTTAATAAAGCCATCTTTTGAGTCATGATCATATGTGTATCCATCTCCAATTCCAAATTCTTTGTCTATTGAAGTTTCAGCATTCATTAAATGAACAGGAATATCACTTATTGGGTTAGAGTCAACTTCTTTTAAAGCAGAATTAATTGCTAAATAAGAAGAATTACTTTTTTCAGCAAGACATAAATATATAGTTGCATTGGCCAATGGTATCCTGCCTTCCGGCATACCTATTTTATTGACTGATTCAAAAGCAGAGTTAGATATTAGCATTGCATTGGGATCTGCTAAACCTATATCTTCTGAAGCACTAATTATTAATCTTCTTGCAATAAACAACGGGTCTTCACCATTCCTTAACATTCTAGCTAAATAATATATTGCGGCATTTGGATCAGAACCTCTTATTGATTTTATAAATGCCGAAATATGGCTGTAGTGATTATCACTTTGTTTGTCATAAATAAAATTGTTTTTCAGTAAGTCACTTATTGCATTTCTTGATATTAACTTTTTTTTATTAATTTCTTCAGATGACATAGCTGCGAGCTCAAGTGTATCTATAGCTTTCCTGGCATCTCCACCGCACCCTTTTGACAATAAATTAATTACATCTTCCTCAATAATTATGCTTGAATGATTAAGGTATTCAACTTTGTTATCTATTATTTTATTCAGAATCTTATTAATTGATTTTTCATCATGCGGATTAAATTTAAAAATCTTCACTCTCGAAATTAAAGGATTAATTATCGAAAAACCCGGGTGCTCAGTAGTTGCGCCTATTAGAATCAGGATCCCTTCTTCAATTAAAGGCAGTAAAGAATCTTGCTGGCTTTTTGAAAATCTATGTATTTCATCGAGAAACAATATAGTTTTTTTTGAAGAAGAATTTTTTTGAAATATAATTTCATCAGAAATTTTTCTTATGTCAGCCAAGCCAGAAGAAACTGCAGATAGGGATTTAAAATTCATATTAGATTTATCGGCTATTATTTTAGCAAGGGTTGTTTTTCCTGTGCCAGGTGGCCCCCAAAAAATCATTGATGGTATTGTTCCATTTTGTATAAGATTATATAAAGATTTTCCTTCTCCTAATATATGCTCCTGTCCTATAAATTCATCTATATTTTTTGGTCTCATCCTTGATGATAAAGGAGATGATAAAAGAGATTCTTTCCTACCTGTATATTCAAATAAATCCATTAAATAAATTATATATTAATAACTTATTCAAAGATAACGGCTGATGTCATACAATTGTTTTTAAATGAGTTTACTTAATATTTTTATAATAATCATAATAATCATTTATGGAATTGTTATTCCTGCAATTACTGTCAGGCAAATTGTTTGGTATTACAAAAATAAGAAAAATAAAGAAGAACCTTTATCAAAAAATGAAAAAATTAAAGAACTTGAGAAACAAATTGAAAAATTAAAAAAATAAATTAATAGTTTTTAAAAAATTTTATATACTATGTTTAGTGAAAGGGATTAAATTATGAGCAAAGTAGCATTTATAGGTCTAGGAGTAATGGGTTACCCTATGGCTGGATTTATTTCAAAAGCAGGTCATGAAGTTACAGTTTTTAACAGAACTTCTTCAAAAGCAGAAAAATGGGTATCTGAATACGGAGGCAATAAAGCCGACACGCCCGCAAAAGCAGCTGATGGTGCTGATTTTATATTTACTTGCGTAGGAAATGATGATGACTTAAGAGAAGTAACTTTTGGGGACAATGGAGTCTTCAAAAGCATAAAAAATGGGGCTATTTATATTGATAATACAACCGCATCTGCAACTATTGCCAGAGAAATCCACGCTTATTCTAAAGAAAATAATTTTGGATCTCTTGATGCTCCTGTTTCTGGTGGCCAGGCTGGTGCTGAAAGCGGAGCGTTAACAGTAATGATTGGCGGAGATCAAGATATATATGATAAGGCAGAAGATGTAATTGATTGTTACAGTAAAAAAATGAAATTGCTTGGTGAAGCAGGTTCTGGTCAACTAGCAAAAATGACTAATCAAATTTGTATTGCCGGATTAGTTCAAGGACTTTCTGAAGCGATAAATTTTGGAATGAATGCAGGCCTTAACATGGAGGATGTTGTTGAAGTTATTTCTAAAGGTGCTGCTCAATCGTGGCAAATGGAAAATAGGCACAAAACTATGATTGAAGATGAATTTAATTATGGTTTTGCAGTCGACTGGATGAGAAAAGACTTAAAAATTGCAATTGAAGAATCTGAAAAAAATAATTCAGAACTGCCTGTAACAAAAATTGTCGACCAGTTTTATAGTGAGGTTCAAGATATGGGCGGCGGAAGATGGGATACATCTAGCCTGATTAAAAGATTTAGGAAATAAGTAGAA
>JACETA010000004.1 GCA_013911545.1 Chloroflexota bacterium
GAGACAGATATTTATATAGACCCTTGATGCCAAAACCTATTTATAGACTTTTTTCCTTTATGGTTAATTTATTATGGGGATTTAAATCTGTTAGATTAGGAAATAAGTTGAAAGGAGATTTCTACATATTTAGGGATAATACGCCTTTTAGTTTTTTATTTAGTGCGCTCTATTCAAAAAAATGTGTTGTCGAATTTCATGATATTCCTCCTCTAGCTTCCAGGTTTATTTTTAAAATAGGATTAATGTTTTCAAAAAAAACAGTTTGTTTTGCTGTAACAAATAAACTTTCAGAAGATTTATCAAAGAAATTTGGAAAATTAAAAAATTTAAATCAAATTTATACACTACATGATGGCGTAGATATAAAAAAATTTACGAGTATGAAAGTTTCTGAAAACAATGTGCCTGTTGCAACGTACTGCGGTTCACTTTCTAAATCTAAAGGAATAGACCTTATAATTCATGCTGCAAAATTAATTAAAAATGTGAACTTTGTCATAATTGGTGGATTAAAAAAAGAATTAGATTACTACAAAAAAATTTCAATGAAATTAGGTACAAATAATATTCAATTTATTGGTCAAATAAATTACTCAGATGTTCCTAAATTGCTAAATAATTCTGATTTTCTTTTACTACCTACCACCGCAAATGATACAAAATCAAGAAAATATACATCTGCAATGAAATTATTTGAGTACCTTTCTGTTGGCAAACCTATAATTGCTTCAAATATTCCATCAAACACAGAAATACTTAAAGACAAAGAAAATTGTTTACTTTTTGAGCCAGATAACCCTAAAAGCTTAATTGATAAAATTGAATCTCTTGTTGGAAATAATAAACTAATAGAAAAGTTATCTAATAATTCTTCAAGCCTTGCTCTTAATTATTCATGGGAAGAAAGGTCAAAAAAAGTCATTAATAAGGTTATGGATTTAAATGAAAAATAAAAATTTAAATAAAATTGCTGTTTTTTCGCCATTTTTAAACCCGGTTGGGGTTAAAAGAGCGACATTTGGTTTATCAAAAAAATTTTCTGAAAATGGCTATGAAGTAGACCTTTTAAGTGTTCATAAGGAATGGGAAGATTTAAATTTTAGTCAAAAAATGAATTTAGTATATTTATCAAAGTTATTTAAAAATTTTCCAACTAAAGGGTATTTAACTTTTAGATTGGTTTCTGTTCTAGTTGCTTTGAGAACTATATTTGCTCTTTCAAATTATTTAAAAAAGAATAACCCAAATATTTTATTTGTTTCAATGATGCCATTTGTTGCATGGCTTGGCTTAAAGATATCTGGTAAATCACACACAAAGTTTGTGGTAAGTATTCAAGGTTACCCAAGAAATAATTTATTAAGGAGAATGATTTGGAGGAGAGTATTTAAAAGGGCTGATAGTATTATTACTGAATCAAAAAGTCTGCAGCGTTTAATTGTTGAAATGACACAAAAATATAAAAATTTAAATTATATTTACAACCCTCACTTTGAGAATCAAGATGAATTTAAAATTCCTGATAAACCTCTAAACGAATTTGGTAATTATATTATTGGGCTAGGAAGATTAACCAAGCAAAAAAATTTTAAATTGCTTATAAAGGCTTTTTCAAAAATAGATTTTGTTAGAGATACAAATTTAATTATTGCAGGTGACGGAGAAGAAAAAAGATATTTAAATAAATTAATAGAACAATTAAATAAAGAGAATCCTGAAAAAAAACTTCTATCAAGAATAATTTTTACAGGCGAAGTAAAAGAACCGTTAAATTATATTAAAAATGCAAAAATGATTGTTATTCCATCATTGTGGGAAGGGTTGCCAAGGGTTGCAATTGAAGCACAAGCTTTGAAAACTCCCATTATTTCATCTTGTAAAGATGGTGGGCTAAGTGAAATATTACTTGATGGCAATGCGGGAATATTGACCGCCCCTAATGATGAAATTGATTTAATAAAGGCAATAACTAAATATGAAAAAGATGAAGCATTAGCTTCAAAACATGCTAATGAAGGTTTTAAAAACATTGGCAGGTTTTCATTGAAATCTTCATCAAATAACTATTTAAAAGTTTTTTCTGAATTATAAAATGTATGAATCTCAAGATATAACAGTACTAATAGCCACTAAAGATAGAGTGAATGAAATTGAAAGAGCAATTGAAAGCACTTTAAAACAATCTATTAAAGTAAATATTGTTATTCTTGATGATGCATCTAATATAAATATTAAAGATAAGCTTATAAATAAATTTAAAGATAAACCAATTAAGTGGATTAGATCTGAATTTCCATCTGGTGTTGCGGGCGCAAGAAATAAGCTTGTTGAAGGCTCATCAGGCTCTTTGATGGTTTTTTTGGACGACGATGCTTATTTTACTAATGAAAATTCTCTTAAAAAAATTCTTTATAAATTTTCTTCTTCTGATGACATCGCTGGTATGGCATTTAAAATAATATTAAAACAAAAAAATGAAGGGCTTCAGGTTCCATTTAACAAATTAAAAAGATATTTAAATAAGGATATTCATAATAATGAATCAGATGTTTCGTATTTTATTGGCGCTGGGCATGTTTTATTAAGAGAAACGTTTGAAAAGATTGGAGGGTATGACACTGAACTTTTTTATGGTTTAGAAGAGCTTGATATAAGTTCAGAAATTATAAAAGAAGGCAAAAGGATTGTTTACTTACCTCAAGTCGAAATTATTCACGAACCAAAGAAATCTGTAGTTGATAATAAAAATAAATTAAAGGATGAGACATACTTTAGCATTAGAAATAGAATTTGGGTCTCTTATAAGCATTTGCCACATATTTATTTATTAATACATCTAACAGTTTGGTTTCTATTTTATTTTATTAAATCGTTATTTAAATTTCGATTAATAAAATTTTTAATAGCTACTTTTGAAGGGTTTAGAAAATTAAAATCAAAAAAAAGAAAACCATTTAATTCAAAAGATTTATCTTATTTAAGAAAAAATAACGGGAGGTTATGGTATTAAATATGAATAAAGTTGGCCCAATTGCAGGCATTTCAGTAATAATACCTACTCGAAATGAAGAAATATATATTGAAAAATGCATAAACTCTCTTCTTGATTGCCAAAGTATAAAATCAGATTCATTTAAAGTTGAATTTATCATAGTAGATGGAATGAGTTCAGATAATACAGTAGAAATTGTAAAAGAAAAATTTAGTAATTTGAATCTAAAAATTTTAGAAAATCCTAATCTTTTTCAGGCAAACGCCATGAATTTAGGTATCCAAAATAGTAACTATATAGATGAGAATTCAATAATTATTAGGGCAGATGCTCATTCAATATATCCTAAAGACTATATTTTAAAATGCTGGCAATCCTTATTTGATACTGGATGTGGCAATGCAGGATCGATTCAAAAATCAATAGGAACTAATTTTTTTACAAAAATTATTGCTGATGTAATGAATTCTGGGTACGCAATGGGTGGGGTGAGTTATAGAAAAATTAAAAATGACATTAATAGTCAATCAGTAAAATATATTGATTCTGATACAGCATATCTGGGCTGTTGGAAAACATCAGATTTAATTGAACTAAAAGGTTTTAATGAACAGTTTCAAATTAATGAGGACTATGAATTAAATGTCAGACTAAGGAAAGATGGGAAGAAAGTAGTAGTTGTCTCAAATTTAATTGTCGAATATTTTGTTAGAGGTTCTTTATTCAGTTTAATTAAACAATTTTTTAGATATGGTTTATGGAAAACAAAGACTCTTTCAGTTCATAAAGATTCACTAAAATTAAGACAGTTGGCACCAGTAATATTTGTTTTATTTTTAATAAATGTTGGTATTAGTAATTTAATTATGCCAACTCAAATTTTATTAATTTTAAATTATTTATATATATTAATTGGTTTAGCATGGATTAGCCTAATGGTATTAATTTGGTTTAAATCATCATCATTTCTTTCAATTCTATTCATACCTATAATTGTTCTATCTATGCATATTTCATGGGGGTTGGGATTTTTATATGGTTTATTTAGATGGACAATAGGAGGATGGAATAAATCTTGAAAAAAAAGAGCTATATATTGAAAAGGCCACTTGACCTATTTATGGTTCTTGCAGGGTTATTATTTCCGTTATTATGGCCTCTTTGGTTTGTTGTAATTTTTATCATACCTTTACTGATATGGCTTGAAGACAAAGGCCCTATTTTTTATTCTCAAGAAAGAATCGGAAAAAATAAAAAAATTTTTAAGGTGTATAAATTCAGAACCATGATTCCTGATGCTGAAACTTTGACAGGTGCTGTATGGTCAACAAAGAATGATCCTAGAATAACGAAAATTGGGCATTTATTAAGAAAAACTGCTTTAGATGAAATACCTCAATTATTAAATATAATTAAAGGGGAGATGAGCTTTGTTGGTCCTAGAGCTGAAAGGCCAGAGCTTCATAATAAATTTATAAAAAATTTACCTGAATTTGATAAGAGGCTTGAAGTAACTCCAGGTTTGTCTGGTCTGGCCCAAATAAGTGGATCCTATGACTTAGAACCAAGTGAAAAGATAAAATATGATCTAGAATATATTAAAAAAGTCAGCCTTTTTTTTGATATTAAAATAATTTTACTTTCTGTGTTTAACAGTATTTTAGCTCGGTGGGATACTCCAGATAATTAATCAATTTTGGTTCCTGTTACTTCAACATCTAAAATTTCAACTTCAAAATAGATAGGTGAATTTGGAGGTATCAGTCCACTTATTCCATTTGAACCATATGCTTTTTCAGCAGGAATTACTATTCTAGCAATATTCCCTTTACTTAATGTAATTAAAGATTCCTCTATTCCAGGAATTGCTTGATTATTTCCAACTAAGAAACTCAAAGGATTCATACCTGGTAAATATGAGCTATCAAATATACAACCGTCAGGAAGCCATCCAGTATAATTCATTTTGACAATTGTGCCTGGAAGAACTCTAGGGGCATCATCAGAGACATCTTTTTTGATACCAACCATTACCCCTCCTTCAAGCTCATTAGTATAAAGTAAATTTGCATTATCAAATTGCGGTTTATCTGCTGGATATTGATCATTTTTACAATTAACTTCTACTTCAGGAATCAATTCACCTTTAGAAATAGCAAGATTTTCATCCCAAAAAGTTTTAAACTGATATGGCATCACATCTCTCCATAAATTGATAAGTTTTTCAGCCTCAATATCATCATTTTTCAATAATGCTAATCTAATTTTTATTTCAAGTGTTTGAATTGAATTAGGAGATAACCTTTTCATCTCTGTTAATATTTCTTCTGCTTTATCTAAATTAGCAACTTCAAATTTTGATAGCGCCACATATAAACTTGCCGTTGCAAAATGAATATTAAAATGATCTGGTTCAATTTCTATTGCTTTTGAGTATTCTTGCAACATGAGAGTTTTTAAAGAATCATAATTCTCAGCAAATTTCCCTTGTTCACTGGATAGGCTTAGCATGTTATCGTAATCTTTTAGCAAAATATAAAACATTTCTTGCCTGCCATAATTAGCCAGCTTAGGAAATTTATTTATGTTGTCTTGCATTTCAATAACGGATTTTGGGGCTCCTAGTGGAGGAGTAATTTTTGCTGCTGAAAAAGGAACATATACATAACTTCTAATAAGCAGAATTATGCAAATTAACGAAATAATTGCTGTAATAACTGTCACAGAATCTTTAGTAAAGCGCTCATCATTTTTTTCTTTTAAAGTATCAATTTTGTTAATTTCAGAAGATTTTGAAAGAAGAGATATTATTAGAATTACTTGAAGATATGTTGATGATACAGAGAACATAAACATTGAAGAAGCCATATAAGACAAAAATGCTGATCCTAGCAGAATCCAAAAAATATTATTTTTTTTAATTAATATTTTTTTAGTAATAATTATCATCACTGAAATCCACAAAACAATCAAAGCAAATGCCCCAAATATTCCTGTGGTAGCTAGTACATGTAAAATTCTATTATGTGCCCTATCTAAATGTGGACTATCATCAGACATTTCTAATTCAAGATACTTATAGTGAAGTATTGGAAAATTCTCTGGGCCAATTCCTAATAACGGGTTTGATATGAAACCTTTGAGTGCTATTGTCCATGCATACTGTCTTTCCCCAATATTAAAACCTGATTTAAAAGGGTATGTAAACCCGGTCCCAAATATTGATATTGTTTTCATTATTGGAGTGCATTCTTTAAATGAATATCTATTGGTGATCCAAAAATATAAAATAATTTCATCAGAGCAATAAATTTCATTATTTAAAGACGTTGAATATAAGTTATTTTTTTCGATATAATCACTTAAACTTTTCATATCCATCAAAGTATTGGTGCTTCTTTCAGCATTTTGAAAAATTTTCAAGAATTCTAGTTGATTTAAAATGCTATTAATATCTCCATCTAAGTTGTATCCATCTCCGCTATCGAAATTACTAAATGAATATGAAATCTCATCACCTAAATATATTTCAGGTATATAATTTTTGACTATTTTGTCTTTTAAGTTATTTCTCTGTGACTCGATCAGGTTCAATGAAATAAAAAAAAGTACTGTTAATGATCCTATTAAAATGAATGCAGCGTATAAATATTTCCTTAAAGATTTAAAGGTTAATGACAGCATTAAGATAATAAATGAAATCCCAATAAATATACCTATTAATGACGCTCTAGAGCCTGAGTTTAAAATAGTCCAAATTGAAATTAAGATCCCAAATGTAGATATTAAAACAAATATTCTTGAGTTTAAATTAAAATTTAAAAATGTATTTCTAATTGACTGTTTAAAATTTAATTGAAATTCTCTTAATACTAAACCAATTGATATAAATGAAATTAAAGACAAATAAGAAGCTACATATGTAGGGTTGCCTATAGTAGATTCTACTCTTTCTCCAAGTGTATATGATTGATCAGGGTTGACTACGCTAGGAAAAATATCTAATCCAAAAAAAATAGGAATAACAATATTGAAAAATTCTAATAGTCCTAAAAATGCAACAATAAATCCAGCGTAAGTATTAATTTTTAAAAGTTTAATCCATGATTTTTCTTTCCTTAAAACTGAACTAGACACTATTAAAAGAACAAGCCAATGAAAGTAATCAGTGACACCTTCCATTCTCTCCCAATTGCTCCAGAAACTATTTACTGGACTACTACTTGCGATGCCCGAAATTGCTTGCATCAATACAAATAGTGAAAAAATTAAAATTAAGAAACTTTTGTCCGGGAGATACGATTTATTTGCTGATAACAATATTAAATAAAATCCAGCTATGAAATAAATAATCCCTTTGAACCAAAATGTTTTGCCTACTACATATGGAAAAACAGTTTCAGGAGATACAACTAAAGGCATAAATAAAATTAAGCTTAACCCAAAGAATATTAAACTTGGAAAATATTTGTCTATATTTAATCTTAATTGACTCATGAAGCTTTCAGAAAATTAATTGTATTAGATAAGCCATCTTTTAAATTTATTTTTGTAGCCCAACCAAGGCTTTTAGATTTAGAATTATCTAATTCAATACCAAATATATCTCCTTCCCTCTTATCATAAAAGGCTGGAAGATTTTTATAACCTAAATAATTAGAAACTTTATCAAAAATTTCAATGGTCTTTGTTGAAATTCCACTAGACAAATTAAATGTTCCAGTAATTTTTGAATTTAAAACTTTATATATGAAGTTAATAACATCATCAACATATATGTAGTCTCTATATTCATTTCCAGAGCCAAAGATAGAAACTTTTTCTTTCATAAGCATTTTATTTGCAAAAATAGACACTACTCCAGCTTCTCCATCTGGATTTTGCCAAGGACCATATATATTACTTGGTCTCAAAATAGTTATTTCTGACTTTGATATACCTTGAGAAGAAAAATAATTTAAATAATTTTCAAAATTTAATTTTGAAATCCCGTAAGGACTCAACGGTTTTGGTAAATCATTTTCATTAAATTTTTTTCCAATTTTTTCACCATATATTGCCCCGCCTGTTGAAAAGAATATGAATTTTTTTAATTCAGAATTAATTGAATTAAAAAAAAGATTTAAAGACCCATTCAAATTGATGTCGTTATCTAGTTGAGGATTTTTAGAAGATATTGAGACACTTGCTTGAGCAGCCAAATGGATAAGAATACTTGGATTGATTTTTTTAACTAAATCTTTAATCTTTTTTGACCTAATGTCCATAGTGATATAATTTACTTCACCAATAATTTTTTTTGGTTCAGCAATGTCTAATGAAAAAATATCATATTTATCAATTGATAATTGATTAATTAAATTTGTTCCAACAAATCCGGACCCACCTGTGATAAGTATTTTTTCTTTCTTCATTATGTTATAAATTGTGGCTTCTTATGGAGATTGATATGAAAATGCATTAAAGTATCAACTATTATAGATTAACTTAATAATATTATATGAAAAAATTTAAAAAGATAAAAAAAGGCACAATTACTTCTCCTGCCGGTTTTTCTGCTGATGGAATTTATGCAGGATTAAAATCTTCTGGAGAAGATAAATTAGACTTAGGTATTTTAGTTTCAAGTGAGCCTTGTGAATGGGCTGCTACATATACCGACAATAAAATCAAAAGCTCATCAATAGACTATTGTAAGGAAGTTAAAGGTAAAATTAAGGGCATTATTGTTAATAGTGGATCTGCAAATTGTTGTGTAGGTGATCAAGGCTTAATTGACTCAAGAGATATTTCTTTGAAGTGTAAAGAAATTTTTAATTCTTCAGTACCATTTTTAATGAGCAGTACAGGAGTTATTGGCGTAGAAATACCTGTAGGTTTAATAATGAATTCAATTGAAAAATTTAATATTTATTCGGAGGGTGGTGAAAAATTTTCTAGAGCCATTATAACAACTGACTCCAAGACTAAAAATATTGCAATTGAAGTAAATTCAAAAAAAGGTAATTACAAAATTGGTGGTGTAGCAAAAGGTAGCGGAATGGTTCATCCCAAAATGGGGACTATGCTGAGTTTTATTACAACCGATGTTGACATAAATTCTGATAATTTAACAACTATGTTGAGAAAATCTGTAACTAATTCTTTCAACCAGATTGATATTGATGGGGATACAAGCACCAACGATACGGTTGTAATTATGTCTAATGGTATGTCTAGGATTAGCTTGGATAGTAAAGAAGAATTAAATGATTTTCAAGAAGCTCTGGATTATTTAACTAAATATTTAGCTAAGCAAATTGCTGAAGACGGGGAAGGTATAAGCCATCTAATAACAGTTGAGGTTAATGGAGCAAAAAATGATAAAGATGCTTTATCAGTTTCTAATGAAGTAGTCTCTTCATCTTTGGTAAAAACAGCTATATTTGGCAAAGACCCAAATTGGGGAAGAATAATGATGGCTATTGGCAATGCTGATGCAGAAATAGAAAGAGATAAAATTAAAATATTTGTTAACGGGATTCAAATTTCTGAATCTGGAAAATCAATTTCTTTTCATTACCAATCTGTTTTATCTGCATTAGATAATTTTCAAATAGACATAGTAATAGACCTTTGTATTGGCAAAGGGAGAGGAATGGCTTGGGGTTCAGATTTAACTGAAGAGTATGTTGTATTTAATTCAGCCTACACAACATAATGATGAATTCCAATAAATTAAGTGTAGTAAAAATTGGTGGTAGCACCATTGATGATTGGCATAAAAGCATTGGTCAGGTTAATGAAATAATAAGCATGGGTAATTCCCTTGTAATTGTTCATGGAGGAGGCAAAACTGTTAGCGATTGGGGTTCGAAGCTTGGTATAAGACCTGAATTTGTTAAAGGTTTAAGGAAGACCGACTCAAAGACTTTAGAAGTTGCAATTGCTATACTTTCTGGCTTAGTAAATAGTAAGTTAGTATCTTTTTTAAATAAAAATAAAATTAACAGCGTAGGTATTTCTGGCTTATCCGGAAATATGATTGAAGCAGAAATAAGTGATCAGGATTTAGGATTAGTAGGTGAAATAAAAAATTTAAATACTGATTTAGTACAAAACTTACTTAATAATGATTATGTTCCCGTAATTTCACCTGTAGGGATAAATCAAAATTCCAAAAATACTGGTGATAGTATTTTAAATATTAATGCTGACTATGTCGCATCTGAAATTGCTAAAAATTTAAAAGCTAATAAGCTGATCTACCAGACCGATGTCGATGGTATTAGAGATGGCAATGGAAGAATTATTTCTAAAATGACATTAACCCAAGCAAAAGATTTAATAAATTCTGGAATTGTTGTAGGAGGAATGCTTCCAAAACTTGAATCATGCATAAATTCAATGCAAGGGGTTGACCGAAGTCATATAATAAATGGAAGCGATAATTCTTTGATAGAGGTTTTCAAGGGCAATCGAATAGGAACAGAAATTATAAATTAAGGAATATATATATGACAACAACTGACTGGAAAAAACTTGAATCTACCTACTATATGCAGGTAGTAAATCGCATGCCTTTGGTATTAGTAAAAGGTCAAGGAACTATTGTTTGGGATGAATCTGGCAAAAAATACCTAGACTTTACTTCAGGTTGGGCTGTTTTAAATTTGGGACATACTCATCCTGCAATTTCAAATGCAATTAAATATCAAGTAGATAATATTATGCAGATGACAAATCTTTACTATACTATCCCTCAGCTAAAGCTAGCTAAGCTTTTGATTGATAATTCTTGTTTTGATAGGGTATTTTTTTCAAATAGTGGTGCAGAAGCAAATGAAGGCGCTTGCAAATTAGCAAGGAAATGGGGAAAACATAAATTAGATGGTGCCTATGAAATCATTACTATGGAAAATTCATTTCATGGAAGAACATTGGCAATGATGGCAGCTACTGGCCAAAAAGAATATCAAGAAAAATGGCAACCTTTACCTGAAGGATTTGTTAATGTTGAATACAATAATTTTGAGGCATTAAAGAAGGCAACTAAAAAAAACACATGTGCAGTTTTGCTTGAGGTTGTTCAAGGTGAAGGAGGGGTAAATATACCTGACCACAGTTATCTTCTTGATGTGCAAGAATGGTGTCACCAAAATAATATTTTATTTATGGTTGATGAGGTTCAAACAGGAATGGGTAGACTAGGAACATTATTTGGGTATCAAAAATTTGGACTTGACCCTGATGTAATGGTTCTGGGTAAAGCCTTAGGTGCCGGAACTCCTTTAGGTGCATTTTTGTGTAAAGAAAGATTTTCTGTTTTAGAGCCCGGTGATCACGGGAGTACTTTTGGTGGTAATGCACTTACTACTGCTGCAGGATGGGCTGCATTAAAATATATTTTAGACAATGATATTGCATCTGAATGTTCTGATGCAGGAAAATATTTAAAATCAATGCTAGATGGGTTATCTGCAAGACATTCAAATATTGTTGATATAAGAGGTTATGGGCTTTTAATTGGTTTAGAAATTTCAAAAAATAAGGCCCTAGATGTAATGAAATTATGCTTGGAAAAAGGTTTACTTATTAATGCGGTTAGACCAAATACTTTAAGGTTGATCCCACCTCTTAACGTTACTGAAGGAGATATTAACAAAGCTATTGAAATCCTTGAAGAAGCTTTTGTTGAATTAAAAATATAAGGAGCCACTATGAAAAAAAAGATTGCTGTTTTAGCATACAGCGGGGGTCTAGACTCAACTATTTCAATTGACTGGATTAAGGAAAACTATGGCTATGAAGTAATTACTCTAACTGTAGATTTGGGCGGAGGACAATTTTCGAAAGATCTAGAAAAAAGAGCCAAGAAAGCTGGGGCAATGGACTGCGTAATTTTAGATGTAAAAAAAGAATTTGCTAGTGACTTTATATTACCAAGTTTGAAAGCTGGAGTTATATATGAAAACAATTATTTACTCGCTACATCTATAGGTAGGCCGCTTATGGCAAAAAAACTTGTAGAAACTGCATATAAATATAATGCTGAAGCTGTTGCACATGGGTGCACAGGTAAAGGTAATGACCAAGTTCGTTTTGATACAGCAATAATAACACTTTCTGCTAACAACCCTTTAGAAATTATCGCGCCTGCAAGAGAAGCATCATTGACCAGAGATCAGGAAAAAGAATATGCCGAGAAATTAGGTATAACCTTACCAGGTGTTGAAAAAAGAGTTTATTCAATTGATAGAAATTTATGGGGTTTGGCAATTGAAGGAGAAGACCTAGAAGACCCTTGGGTTGAGCCACCTGAAGATGCATATTTGATAACTAATAGTATTGATAATGCTCCTGAAGATCCAACTTATTTAGAAATAGGTTTTAAGGAAGGTATGCCAAATAAATTAAATGGTAAATCGCTAGATTTTCTAGAAATTATTGAAAAATTAAACCATATAGCTGGTGAGAATGGGGTTGGAAGAGTGGTGCATGTAGAAAATAGATTAGTAGGAATAAAATCTAGAGAAGTTTATGAAGCTCCCGCAGCTACTGTTATTCATGAAGCATTTCAGTCTCTTGAAAAATTAGTTTTAAATAGAGATCAATCAAGAATGAAAAATATAGTATCAACAACATATTCTGATTTAGTCTACGATGGAAGGTGGTTCTCTGGATTAAGAGAAAATTTAGATGCTTACTGCAAAAGTTCGTGTAGATATATGACCGGAGAGGTAAGGTTAAAAATATTTAAATCTAAATGCGAAGTGGTGGGAGCTAAATCTCCCTATTCCCTTTATTCTTATGATCTGGCTACATATTCAAATGATGATAAATTTAAACATGGATCGGCAGTCGGTTTTATTGACATCTATAGTCTTCCGTCTAGAATTCAAAGAAAACAACAAGTTCATGATGAACTGACAGAATGAATATGAAAAAAAACAATACTGATAAAGCTTTTTCTAAGAAGCTTGCTAGTGACTTCAGTGCATCTTTAAATTTAGATAAAAGACTATACAAAGAAGATATTGAGCTTTCTGTTGCCTATAGTAAGGCATTAAAAAAGATAGATATATTAACTAATACTGAACAGAAAAGTATTGAGAAGGCACTTAAAAATATATACCAAGATATAAAAAAAGATAAATTTAAATGGAGGTTAGATTTAGAAGATATTCATATGAATATTGAGAGCAGATTGCATGATTTGCTTGGGCCATTTGCAGGAAAAATTCATACAGGAAAATCAAGAAATGATCAGGTTTCAACTATTGAAAGAATGTATGTAAAAAATTCCATTAATGAATTGTTAATAAAAATTGAAAAACTTCAAAAAGAAATTGTTTTAAAAGCAGAAAAAAGTATTGAGATTTATATGCCATCATATACCCATCTCCAAAGAGCTCAGCCCGTACTTCTTTCCCATCATCTGATGGCATATCATGAAATGCTCCAGAGAGATAAATTCAGACTTCAAAATTGTTATGAAATAGCAGATGAATTGATATTAGGTTCTGGCGCAGTGGCTGGGTCATATTATAAATTAGATAGAAATTATTTAGCTAAAGAATTAAATTTCAAAAAAGTTAACTCCAATAGTATTGATGGCGTAAGTGATAGAGATTTTATAATCGAATTTATATCTGCAATTTCAATTAGCATGATGCATCTTTCCAGAATGTCAGAAGAAATAATCATCTGGTCTTCAGAAGAATTTGGTTTTATAATTTTGTCAGATGACGTCGTAACAACTTCAAGCATGATGCCCCAAAAAAGAAATCCTGATTTTGCTGAACTTATAAGAGGAAAATTTGGAGGAATACTTGGTAACTTTGTTTCAATTTTAGTTACTATGAAATCATTGCCATTTTCATATAACAGAGACATGCAGGAAGATAAGAAGCCTTTATTTGACTCAGTTGATGAATTCTCAGACTCATTAGTTAATATGACTCATATCATTAAAAAAAGTAAATTTAATAAAAAAAATATGGAAAATGCAACTAAGGGTAATATCCTTGCAACTGACTTGGCTGATATATTGTCTATTAATGGAGAGACATTTAGGCAAGCGCATATAAAAGTAGCTCAATTAACTAATGATTTAAAAAAGCAGGGCAGATTTATTTCAGATTTAACTGCTGAAGAATTAAAAGAGGCACTAGAAATCGATTACAATATTAAGGTAAATGTTAAGCAAAGTATTAATTCTAGGAATATTAAAGGTGGGACTTCTTTAAAGCAGGTTAAAAAAGAAATATTACTAGCAAAGAAAAATCTAAAGATTTAATAATGGGTTATTCAAATAACTATAAATTGTCTGCATCTATATTGGCATCTAATTTTTCAAATCTTTCTGAAGATATTAAAAATTTAAAGCACTACGGTTGCAATGAAATTCATTATGACGTTATGGACGGAAACTTTGTTGATGAAATATCTATGGGTCCAGTTATATTAAATTCTATAAAAGATATAATTGAATTGCCTGTTGAAGTGCATTTAATGGTAAGTAATCCTGAAAAAAATATAGAACAATTTTCTAAGCATAATGTTGAAATAATTACCTTTCACTATGAATCAACAGATAATCATAATTCGATAATAAATTTAATTAAATCAAAAGGGTTGAAGGTTGGAATTGCCTTAAATCCACTTACAGATGTAGAAAATATATATGATTTTATTGGCATGATTGACAGGGTTCTTATGATGAGTGTAGACCCAGGGTTTTCTGGCCAAAAATTTAATCCAAATACCCCAAAAAAAATAAAAATATTAAGAGATTATTTAGATAACTTGAATTTAGACAAAACTATTGATATTTGCGTTGACGGCGGAATTAATAATTCAAATATTAAGCAATGCAAAGATGCGGGAGCAAATATATTTGTTTCTGGTTCTTCAATTTTTTGGAATGGAAATATTAAATCTAATATAATGTCACTTATGAGTAGTTTGGAAATAAAAAAATGAGTGTTTCTTTAAAAAAACGAGGTTTAAATTCTTCTGAATATGTTGAATTGATTAAAATCTTCACTCTTGCTTTAGAAAAACACAAAGATTATATGAATTCTTTAAACGTTTTTCCTGTACCTGATGCTGACACAGGTACTAATATGTATGTTTCAATAAAAGGTATACAAGATAGTTTAAAAGAAAATTCAAAATCATATAATTTTGATGAGTTATCAAAAAATATTGCAGATTTTGCATTGCTTTCAGCTCAAGGCAATAGTGGTTTGTTGGTTGCTCAGCTTTTCAGGGGAATAAATATTGCAATGAAAAATTCAGAAGTATTCGGACTTAAAGAATTATCAGAATCTTTGAATAAAACTTATGAATTTGCATACACATCTGTTCATCAGCCCCAAGAGGGCACTATGATAACAATAATGAGAGAATGTGCATCTAAAGCAAAAGAACTTGCAGATAAAGATATGAGTTTTATTGAAGTTTTCGAAGAGGTATCAAAAATTGCTAAATATTCAACTGATGAAACTATAAATCAAATGGAACTTTTAAAACAGGCAAATGTTATTGACTCAGGCGCATATGGCTTTTCAGTAATGTTAGAAGCTGCCAACAATTGCTTAGGTTTAGATAAAAAAGGGAATGTTCAATTAAAGTTAGATGGAACTTATTCATTCATACCTAATATTCCAGAAGAACTAAATTTTAATAAAGAATTTTTTCAGGATTCATCTCACGATGATTGGGGTTATTGTGTTGTTTATGCAATTTCAGGCGAAAAATTAAATACAGAAAAAATTAAAAATGAATTATCAGATAAAGGTAGATCACTGGTAGTATCAGGTTCTGATACAGTTTGCAAAGTACATATTCATGCAGAAAAACCAGATGAAATTATAAATTTTTCACAAAAATTTGGTGATATATCAAATGAAAATATTTCAAATATGGATGAACAATTTGATGAAATGAAAAATAGCGTTTCTCAAAAATTCAAAGATGAAATATCAATTATTGCTATTACTTCTGGAGACGGAATAACAGAATTTTTACAAAAAAATACTTTTGGGACTATAAGATTTTTGACTAATGAAGATTTTTATAAAATGAATGACCATGATTTTAAAGAATTTATTTCATCTTCTGAAGAAGGGAATATTTTACTAATGGGTAATTCAGAACAATGTATAAATAAAATATCTAATTTTGCTGAAATCAATAAAAGAATTACAACAATAAAATCTAGCAATGATTCAGAATTAGTATCTTCTATTTTTGCATTTAGCCCAGAAACAGACTTGAAGGAAAATAAAATTAATATTTCTTCTGCATTAGAAGAAAATATTTCGATATTTCTTACTGAATCTGATGTAGACAACTTAGATCTCAATAATAAATTAAAAGATTTAGACCAGAGATTTATAACTGTTTTAGGGCATGAAAATAAACCTAAATTATCAAAAAAAATTGATGATTATCTTAATAAAAAATTTGATTTAGAAGGTATAGAATTAATTACCCATTCTTCTTCTGAATATGACTTTATAGTTTCTGTAGAATAGTCATCTCTATTTACAGGGTACTTTCAATCTTGTAAATTGTAATAAATAAATAATTCCGTAGGGGGGTTGAAATGTCCATAGCCATAGTATCTGATAGCGCAAGTGATTTACCAAAAGATATATTGAAAAAATTTAACATAACCGAAGTTCCTGTAAATGTAACATTTGGCGATAAAGTTTATAAGGAAAATGTAGATTTAACTGGTGATGAATTTTACAAGAAACTTACTTCAGGTGGCGACTTTCCTACTACATCGCAGCCATCACCTGGTGATTTCGAGAAAATTTATACAGGTTTATTAAAAAAGCATGATGAAATACTTTCTATCCATATCTCCTCAAAGGTGAGTGGCACATATAACTCTGCAATCCAAGCAGCAGATAAAGTTGGAAAAGGTAAAATTACAGTTGTAGACAGCCTAAGCGTATCTATGGGTACTGGTTTAGTAATAATTAAAGTAGCTGAAATGCTTAAAGAGAAAAAATCGTCAAAAATTAAGGATCTTGAAAAATATGCTAAAGAATTGGTTAGCAAATCAAGAATTATTGTTGCATGTGAAACAGTTGAGTATTTAAAGAGAGGTGGCCGTGTAAGTTCTGCTGCAGCATTTTTTGGCGGATTGTTAAATGTTAAGCCTGTAATTGGAAATAGAGACGGAGAAGTTATTTCTATTTCAAGGCCAAGATCTATGGTTAAGGCTTTATCATTCCTTCGTAGAGAGGCTGAAAGCTATAAAAACCACCTAGGTATGGCAGTAATGCAAACAACAGAATCATTTGATTCAAGAGCACTTTATAACTCTTTATCCGGTAATCAAGAAGTAAAAGGTAAAAAAGATGACAGTGCCTCAACTAAGAATATGTATGTTGGGAATGTTGTAAAAGCACAATTTGGTCCTGCAATAGGTGCTCATGCTGGCCCAGGGGCAGTTGGAGTTGCATTTATTGGTGATGCCCCAGATTAGAAATCTAAAACTTTGAATAGAAGCCTTGCCAAAGATTTAAATATAAGAAAATCTACAGAATCAAAGTTAAATGATCTTGATATATTTAGCCCTTTAAGTATAGTAAATTATCATCCTTTTAGATACGCAGATTATACTGACCTAAAAAAGATTTATCAGTGCAAAAAAGATGACAATGTAACAATCTTGGGTAAAGTAGTTAATGTCAAAAAGAATAATTTTGGCAAAATGGGTTCATGTTCAGCAACAATAACCGACGATACAGGTTTTTTAGATATTATTTGGTATGGACAACCATATCTGGCATCGAAATATAAAAAAGGAAAAATAATTTCAGTAAGTGGAAAGATTACAAAGTATAATAATAAGATCCAATTAACAAATCCTGAAACAGAGTTAATTGAGAATAAAAAAATTGAAAACTTATTAGATGAAAAAATTTTACCTTTTTACTCTTTAAAAGACGTAATTCCTCAAGCAACTTTCAGGAATATTGTAAAAAAATGTCTTGATAAATATAAGGATAAATTTAACGATTATATTCCTGATGTAATTTTAAAAGACACAAATATAATTAATATCAACGATTCATATAGAAATATTCATTTTCCAAAAAATATTGAATTATTAGATAAAGCAATTAAACGGTTTACTTTTGAAAAAATGCTTTTTAATCAGATTTATATGTTAACAAGACGAGCTGAAAGAGAGAAAAAATTATCTGAGATTAAAATTGAAATAAGAAAAGAAATAATTAATGATTTTAAAAATTATTTTGATTTTGAATTAACCGAAGATCAGTTAATTTCACTCAAAGAAGTTCTTGATGATTTATCAAAAAATATTCCTATGAGAAGAATGCTTCAGGGCGAAGTAGGTAGCGGTAAAACTTTGGTTGCTTTGATCAGTCTTTTTGCAGTAATTAACTCAGGATACCAAGGAGCTATGATGGCTCCGACAGAGATATTAGCTGAACAACATTATTTAAATATAATAAAAAATTTTAATGGAAAAAATTTTCTTGATTTTGATAAATCTATAAATAAAATTACACTTCCGGGATTATTGAAGAAGGATATTGTTGTTGGTTTATTAACCGGAAGTCAAACAAGTAATTATAAGAAATTAATTTATAAACTTATTGAAAATCGTGAAGTTGACTTAGTAATTGGAACTCATACTTTATTTCAAGAAAATTTCAAACCTTATAATTTAAGTTATGTAGTTATTGATGAACAGCATAGATTTGGTGTAAATCAGAGAGACGAATTACTAAAAAAAACTAAGATACCGCATATTCTTTCTATGTCTGCTACACCAATACCAAGAAGTTTAGCATTAACTATTTATGGTGATCTAAATATAAGTTCAATAAAAAATGTTCCTGCTATAAGGAAGCCTATTGAAACTAGATGGTGTAGAAATGAGGATGAAAAGTTAAATGCTTATAAAAAAGTATTAACTGAGGTAAGTAAGGGGAATCAAGCATTTATTGTATGCCCATTAATTCATAAATCTGAAAAAATTAATGCTGTCTCAATAGAGGAAATTAGAGAAGATTTATTAGATTCAAATTTTAACAAAATTAAATATGATTTTTTGCATGGAGAAATGGATATAAATGAGAAAAGTCGAATTATGGAAAGCTTTAAAAATAAAAATTTTGACCTACTAATTGCAACTCCAGTAATTGAGGTTGGTGTCGATATTCCTAATGCGACTTGCATGATAATTGAGTCATCAGACAGGTTTGGAATGGCACAATTGCATCAGATAAGAGGGAGAGTAGGAAGAAGTGATAAGAAAAGTTATTGTTATTTATTTACAAGGAACTTGTCAGAAGAATCTGTTGAAAGATTATCTTTATTCAAGAATACTAAAAATGGATTTGATTTAGCTGAAGCAGATTTAAAACTTCGTGGCCCAGGTGATTATATAGGTAGCAGGCAAAGTGGTGTAAGTGATATTTCTTATAAAATGATTAGCGATGAAGAGACTTTAAAGATTTCTAGAAAATGGGCAAAGAGCATTGTATTTAGCAAAATTAAGTTAGGTAGTGAATACAATAACTTAAGAAATGAATACAAAAAAAGATTTAAAGATACTAATTCAGGTTTATCTTAAATATTAATTTCAAGTAAATCTATTACATTTCTATCAATAATTTTTTTTAGCAGTTCTTCAGAAAAGTTAGGCAGCCTATATTTATCAGCATAATTATTTAAATTATTAATACCATTCAAAGTTTGCTCCGGCGTAGTTACAGGCCAGTCAGACCCAAAGAAAACTTTATCTAAAACTCCCCATTCATTAAATAAATTCATACCTTGCCAAAATGACCATGGTCTATAAAATTGTGCAGATAAATCAGCGTATACATTCTTATGTTTTCTAACTACAGACATGCAGTATTCTTGCCAAGGATGACCAAGATGAGCAAGTATCATTTTTAGATTTGGAAATACAGTGGCTATTTTATCTATATATCTTGGATGAGAATATTCAAGGGGAGCATTTTTTACTGGCGAAGTCCCTTGATGAAATATAATAGGTATATTGTCATTTTCAAGTCTTGCATAAAGCTTCATAGCTTCTATTGAATGTGGGTGAAAATCTTGATAATTAGGCCCTAATTTAATACCTTTAGTTCCTAATTCGTTTAGACATCTTTGATATTCATAATCTAAATTTTTATCCATTGGGTGCAATGACATAAATGGAACTATTTTTTTTGGGGATAATTTAGAAACAATTGATGCTATATCATTATGATTAAACTTCTTATCCCATCCCGGGGCAGATAATATTTCTGATTCTGAATCCCAAGGTTTTCTAGCAATTCCAAAAATAAAACTAATTTTCACTTTTTCCATTGCTTTCAGGTAATCATCAATTGAGTTAGTCAACTTTGTTTTATATTGTGACCCAGATTGCATAGATTCGTCATATCTTTCTTCAGATTTTGGGACTTTATTTTGATGCGATGGTATATGTGTATGTACGTCTGTAATCATTTTTTCTGGTACCCCGTACGAGATTCGAACTCGTGATCTCCACCTTGAAAGGGTGGCGTGTTAGGCCGCTACACTAACGGGGCTTAACTTTTTTGAAGTATTAAGGATACAATGCCATATTATTTAATCC
>JACETA010000040.1 GCA_013911545.1 Chloroflexota bacterium
AAGATATTGTGAAAAAAGTAGAATTTTACCCAATAAAATCAAATATTGAAATGCCCAATGGGCTTCAGTGGCATGATGAAAATTTATACGTAATCGATCAAAAAACTGACAATATTTTTAAATTAAATAAAGATGGCAAATTACTTGATGAATTTAGCACAATTTGTGAAAACGGCTCTGGGATAACTGTCGGGGATAATTTTTTATGGGTTGCTTCAAATGGTTTAACAGAAGCAAGGCCATTTAGGGGAAGTGACACTCATATAAGTTGGATTTTAAAAATCGACATGAACACAAAAGAGTTAGTTTCACGCTTTCCTACGCCAGATGGAGGTGGAGTTCATGGATTAGAATGGGATAATGGATTACTTTGGATTACTGCTTTTAATCCGACCGCTTTAATACTAGTTAATCCAGAAACATTCGAAATCAAATTCAAATTTGAAATTGATCAGAGCCCTCATGGTTTAGCAATTGAAGATGAAAATATCTGGTGTTCTGACAGAGTAGACAGAAACATAATAAAGTATAATAAAAAAAATGGAGCAATTTTAGATAAAATCCAAATACCTGAGGATGGCCCTGACCCTCACGGCTTATCAATAAAAAGTAATGTTTTGTGGTACTCCGATGCTGCACACCCAAATCCAAAGAGGCCTTACCCTGAAATTGGCTATATAAATGTAAAATGAAAATTCTTGATACTCATCACCACCTTTGGGACATCTCATTAAGGACATATGAATGGATTAATCAATTACCAAAAAATGAATCCAGAATGATTAATAAAAACTTTTTGTATGATGACCTCTTAGAAATATCTAGCAAAAATAAAATCAATGGAACCATTTGCGTTCAGGCTCACCAATCTGAGGATGAAGCTTTTTGGCTTTTAAATTTAGCTAAAAATTCTGATCTTATAAATGGAGTTGTATGCTGGGTGGATTTAAAGGGAGGTAATCTTGAATATACATTAGACAAGTATCAGTCTGATAATAAATTTGTTGGGATTAGACATGTTTGGCATGATGAAAAAAATGAAGATTGGATAATGGACGAAAAAGTATTAAATGGATTAAAAGTATTATCTGAAAGAGGAATAAATTTTGATTTTCTAGTCAGACCAAATCATCTTAAATACATATTTGAAGTTTATGAAAAAATTCCTAATCTTAAAGGAGTAATAAATCATATTGCTAAACCCCGCATAAAAGAAAATATTTTTGAACCTTGGGCAAAAGAAATGCATGAATTATCTAAAATTGACTCATTATATTGCAAAGTATCTGGGATGGTCGAAGAGATGGATGAATCGCAAGGCATACCTACCTTAAAAAGCTACACAGATCATATTATTAAATGCTTTGGTATTGATAAAACAATGTATGGCAGCAACTGGCCGGTATGCTTAACCAAGAAAAGTTACTCAGAAGTCTTAGATATAGCAAAAAAAGTTTCTACTAATTTAGAATATGAAAAATTTTTTTATATTAATGGTAAAAACTTTTACTTAGCCTAAACATTATTTATTTTGATATTGAAAGATGGTTCATTTATTGGGTAGATATCTCTTTCAATATTTAAAAAATTTAAATTTTTTAAATCTGCAGTTGTTGTTCCATTTGTATTAACAAGTAAAGTTTTTGCAGCAAATGGATCGTATGCCGGCCTAGGCAGAATTACTCCTCTAGTTGTAATAAGTTGCTTTTTATTTGGATCTATTCCTATATGAGTTATCTGACCAATACTGTGAGGCGGCTGTCTTAATGTAGTCAGTATAATTGATCCATTATTTTCTGTTTCTACCAATGCTGTTTGCCCTTGATTATATTTAGTATATCCACCATGTCTAATTTCACTATCTTCCCAAATTCCATCAGTTATATTTTTAACTACACCTTCAATTTGGACTGGTTTTCCATGTTTGTCATCAACTTTCCCTCCAACATCTAATTTAACTTTTTTTCCAATACCTTTTTGAGTGCATTCTTTTACTGAATCAGGGTCAAAAAATACGGTGCAATAATTACTGACATTCTGGTTAATTATTTCATGCAATAAAAAGGTTGAATCTGCTGAACTTCCCCCGCCAATGTTGTCACCAACATCATTTAAAATAACTGGTGTCTCAGATGAATTTTTTGCTATTTCAACTGCATCAGAAATCTCGTAAGCGTCCAAATTATATTTATGTCTATTTTCCCATGCGAACTTTGCTACACTTTCACATTTCATTCTTGAGAATTCAATATTATTATCTGTATAAACAACAAACGATGAACCAAGCTCAGGAACGTCTGCAAATGGAAAACCTAAAGCAAAGCTGGCAGAAATAACAGAATTATCGTTAGAAATTTCTTCCATTTTATTAATTATTTGATTAACTGGCTCTTCAAAAGTATTTTGCTTAGTCATATTTATCATCATTGGAGGAGCAATAAATGTTCCTGTTGGCTTTATATTATTTTTGATCATATCAATAATAATTTTTGCAGCTTCCACCCCTCTGTCATAAGTATCGAGGTGAGGGCAGGTTCTAAAGACAATTAAAACATCTGCATTTTCAAACATTTTTGAAGATATATTTGCGTGCTTATCTAAAGTGCATACTATTGGGAAGTCTTTGCCTAGTTTTTTTCTTAACCTTAGTAAAACTTCACCGTCAGCATCAAGGTATTCTTGAGAAACTGTTGCTCCGTGCAAATTAACGATTAAACCATCAGATTCTTTAGGATTAATTTCATTTACTAATTTGTCTATAATTTGATTAAATGCTTCTTTTTCAACTGTACCTGAAGGTGTTGCAATTGCGCACATTTTAGGAATGAATTCAACCCCTTGCTTTTCAAGTTCATCAATTGAACCAGATAATTCATGATTGCCACCTTTAAAAAAATCAACGATATCTTGACCTTGGATGAAATCACCGAAATGAGGATTCATAAAATTTTCTACAGGAGTTGTCTTCTTTATAAAAGTATTAGATTCATGCATAAAACAAGTTAATGTTATTTTCAACTCTACCCTCTTCCAATATAGGGCATTTTAGTGGCCATAATAGTTATAAATTGAACATTAGTCTCTAAAGGAAAATTAGAAATATTTAATACCACCTCAGCAACATGATTTACATCAAAAGTGGGCTCAACAACTGTTGATCCGTTAGCCTGAGGCACACCCTTTTTCATTCTTTCGGTCATAGGTGTGGCTGCATTTCCAATATCAATTTGACTGCAAGCAATATTATATTTTCTACCGTCAAGTGAAATTGATTTTGTTAGGCCACTTACACCATGCTTGGTTGCTGTATAAGGCGCTGAATCAGGGCGAGGGGCATAAGCAGAAATTGACCCATTATTTATGATTCTTCCACCCATAGGGTTTTGGCTCTTCATGATTTTAATTGCTTCCTGAGAACATAAAAATGTTCCTGTTAAGTTGGAATCTACTACTTTTTGCCAATCATCAAAAGTAAGGTCTTCTAACAATTTTTTTGGGGCTCCTCCGCCAGCGTTATTAAAAAGAACATCAAGTCTTCCAAATTTTTCCATAGTTTCACTAAACATATTTTTAACAGACTCTGGTTTTCCTACATCGCAAGTTATCGCAAAAACTTTATCACTCCCAATTTCTTTAACAGTAGTGTTTAGCGGGTCTTCTCTTCTTCCAGTAATAACAACAGAATAGCCGTCATTTGCTAAAGCCATTGCAGAAGCTTTACCTATCCCTGACCCTCCACCAGTAACAATCGCAACTTTATTTTTTGAATCATTCATATTCTCTCCTTGTAAACATTGCCTAAAATGAAGATAATTTCATAATATTGGAAATGATACTTTTCTGCTAGATTATATAAATAAGGAGTTGAAAAAATGCCTAAAGATTTAAATATACTTGTACTCAATAGTGAAGCTTTAAAGTTATCAATTGATGATCTTGTGAATGAAATTGATGTGCCAGTTAAATGGGACATAGTAGATCTTTCTGAAAAAGAAAAAATCAGAAAAATATTACCAAATTATAATGTTTTAGTCTCTACATCTTTAGATGTATCTATGAAAAATGAATCAAAAAATCTTAAAGCTATATTTATGCCTGGAGCAGGATGGGATAAAATATCTGCTGAAGCTATACCCGAAGGTTGCGTAGTTACTAATAGCTACGAACATGAAAAAGCAATAGCAGAATACGTAATAATGTCCATGATTGCGCTCGATAGAGAATTAATAAATGCTCACAATAATTTCTCTGAAAAAAAATGGGATTATTTTCCTTCAAGATTCGGACCTTTTAAAGAATTGTCAGACAGAAATGTTGTTGTTATAGGTTTAGGTAGAATTGGTCAAAAGATTTTAGAATACACAAAAGTTTTTGGAATGAATAATTATGCTGTAGAAGAACAAAAAGTTGATAAAAAAGTAATGAAAGGTTTAGAGATAAATGAGGTTTTTGCTCCAAGCGAAATGACAAAGATTATTTCTAAATCAGACTTTGTAGTAGTTTGTGTTCCATATATAAAATCAACAAAGGGTCTTATCGGAGAAAAAGAAATATATTCAATGAAGAGAGATTCATTTATTATAAACCCTGCAAGAGGCCCAATCATTCAAGAAGAGCATCTCTATCATGCATTGAAATCTAACAGGATTTCTGGGGCATGCCTAGACACATGGTATACATACCCAAAATCAGATTCAGACCACCCAAGCCCCTCAAAATATGATTTTGGAAAACTAAAAAATGTCATCCTTACCCCTCATGTTTGCGGATCAACTTACGGAACCTTTTCAAGAAGAATGAAAATAGTGGGTCAAAATATTAATAACTTTTATAGTGATAAGAAATTATTAAATATTGTTGAAGATTTATCTAAAAATTAATTTATCTGCTGTACATTTGAAACATTGCTATTGAGGCTGCAACAGAAGCATTAAGGGAATCTATTTTATTAAACTCCATTGGTATTTCTTGAATATAATCTAATTTTGATTCAACTATATTTGATATTCCGTCATGCTCAGAACCCACAACCAAAGCCTTTCTTTCTTTATTAAAATCTATTTTGGTTTTATCATTTACCTTTCCTTTTAATCCATAAATCCAGAAATTTTTCTTCTTTAATTTTTCTATTAGGTTTGAAATATTTGAAACCCTTATTATATTTAGGCTATGAATAGCTCCAGCAGAAGATCTTATTGACCCAGATGATATCCCGGCAGATCTTTTTTTAGGTATAAATATATTGTTAATTCCGAAAGCCAAGGCAGAACGAGCAATCGATCCAAAATTATGAGGGTCTTGTATTCCGTCAAGAATTAATAAGTCAACTTTTTCAATTGATTCTAAGTTATTCCAGAATTTTATTTCAGGAAAATACCCTTCTGTAACAAGATTGGCGATTACACCTTGATGTTTGCCAGTATTACTAATTTTAGACATTTCTTTATCTTCTGAAATTATTATTGGAATATCATTTTTTTTACATTCTTCTTTTAACTGAAATGACAATTGAGAATTTTTTAATCTATTTGATAAAAGAATTGATTCTATATTTTCAGGTGATTTCAATGACTCAAAAACAGCTCTTTTACCTTCAGAAGTTGGATTTTTTCTTAATTTATTTGTTCGGCTAGGCATAATTACTAAAATTTTAATACAAATTTATTTAAATTGTGTAGTTAGACTGCTAGCATAACAAAAAATTAATTTAAATTTATATATGCATACATTAAAGAAATATTTATCTTTTTCAATATTATTACTGATATTTGGTTGTAGTTCCTACACTGAAACCGACAGGATAATTTTTATTTCTGAGAAAGATGGTAATCCAGAAATTTATTCTATGGAAAAAAATGGAAGCGATCCTCAAAGGCTAACTAATAGCTCTAGGTCTGAAAATAATCCTAAATTATCTTTTAATGGAAAATATTTAAGTTTTTTAGTTGAAAAAAATTCAATTAAAGAACTTTACATGCTTGAAATGGAAGAAAATGGAAAACAAATCCAAATTAGTGAAAAGGGATTAGACGTTGAAGATTTTTTCTGGTCACCTAATTCACAAGGAATAACTTATAAGGCGAAAGATAGTAGCGAGATTCATGATATATATTTATATGACCTAGTTAAAGATTCAACAAATAAAGTTACTAATAATAGTTCTATTGAAAAATTAGGCAACTGGTCTCCTGATGGGGAATGGATTGTATATTCAGTTATCAAAGGTGACGAAGATAAGGTTGGGATTTTTAAGAAAAATCCATCTGGGGTTGATGAGGTAAGGCTCACAGAAAACTTTGAAGACCATAATCCATTATGGTCTCCAGACGGGAAAAGAATAGCATTTTTATCAACAAGAGGATCTGATGATATCGATATTTACACCTTAGATATTGAAAATAATGAAGAAAGAAATATAACAGCTTCACAAGGGAATGATTTTGATTTCAGCTGGGATCCAGATGGTAAAAGAATTGTCTTTGTTTCTGAAAGAGAAGACAATCCAGAGATATTTGTAATTGACGTAACCTTAAAACAAGACCCGATAAGATTGACAGATAATGATAGTCTTGAATATTCCCCAATCTGGAAAGACAATAAAATAATTTTTATTTCTAATTCTGATGGAGATAAAGATGTTTACTCAATGACACCTTCAGATGGATCAAACCAAAAAAGATTATCAGAAACAAAACAAAATGAAACTGAAATATATTGGTAATTGAACCTAAATTTCATCAAATTTAACTTAAAGTTTACTTTTATGTAACAAATTTTTACTAATTAAACCCAATCAGGTAAAATTTATCTTTCAGAGTCGAATGCAAATTATTTTGATTTGCTCGTTAAACTAGAGATGGAGGAGAAATGTTCTCTAAGAGAAGTTTCATATCTTTCGTTGCTATTTTTTCACTAACATCTTTGATTCTAGCTTGTGGCTCAACTGAAACAGTTGAAGTTGTTAAAGAGGTAGAAGTAATTAAAGAAGTAGAAGTAGAAAAAGTTGTAACTGAAGAAAAGGTCGTCGAAAAAACTGTTGAAGTAGAAAAAGTAGTTGAAGTAACTGCTCCTGAAGAAGACACAGTAGATCTTACTTGGGGTAAGAAGAAGATTGAAGGTGTGTTCGGGCTTCGATGGCAAGGACCATAC
>JACETA010000041.1 GCA_013911545.1 Chloroflexota bacterium
AGTAAAACCTGAAGCTGAATCTGCCGAGGAAGTAAAACCTGAAGCTGAATCTGCCGAGGAAGTAAAACCTGAAGCTGAATCTGCCGAGGAAGTAAAACCTGAAGCTGAATCTGCCGAGGAAATTTTAGTAGAGTCTTTAAATTATGATGAATTTAGACCAGGTGACAATATAACTGTTAATATCAAAATTATTGAAGGTGACCGTCAAAGAACCCAATCTTTTCAAGGTGATGTAATTAAGGGAAGATTTGTTAAAACAAAAGAACCTGATTTGTCATCAACTTTTTTAATTAGAAGAATTGCAAGCGGTGTTGGGGTTGAAAGGATTTTCCCTTTCCATTCTCCATCAATTGAATCAATTAAATTAAATAGAAAAGGTAAAGTAAGGCAAGCCAGGATCTATTACATGAGAGAAAGATCCGGAAAAAGGGCAAGGATTAAAGAAAGAAGGAATTAGTGGTATGCCTATACTTCCAATTTTAACTTTTCCAAACAGTATACTTAGAAAAAAAGCTAAAGCTGTTGATTCTTTCGATAAAGAATTGAAAATTTTAATTGATAATATGATTGAAACTTTAAAACATGCCAAAGGAGTTGGTTTAGCTGCCAATCAAGTTGGTGTACTTAAAAGAGTTTGTATTATAAAACACAGCCCAGAAGAAGATTATAAAGCTTACATAAATCCAGAAATAATTAAGAAAACAGGGTCGAGATATGTAAATGAAGGCTGTCTGAGTTTCCCTGAATATAATGGAATTGTTAAAAGATCAATAAATGTTACAGCTAAGTATTTAGATGAATCAGGAGGCAAAATAAAAATTGATGCAAAAGATTTACTTTCTCAAGCTCTTGAGCATGAAATTGACCATTTAAACGGAATATTGTTCATTGACCATTTAAAAGAACATGAGAAATTACACAAAAATGGACAAGAAAATAATTCGCATACCCATGATATAAACTTATCTGTAAATATTGATAATAACGAAAATAAAGAAAAAATTGATACTAACTTATATACTAAGATCGGGTTAGATGATTTGAAGCTTGCCCTAGAAAGAGCCGATATATTAAAGGAAGTTGAAGGTTAATTATGATAAATATAAGAACTTTAATATTTACTGCCTTAGTTTTCATATCATCAATACTTATACTATCTTTTAATACAATCTCTTTTAATTTTTTAGGTTTAGATATTGATAGGGGTGATTCGGAGTCAATTTTAGGATTGTCCTTAGGTCTTGATCTTAAAGGTGGAACCCATCTTGTTTATGAAGCTGTTCCTAACAAAGATAGAGAAATAACAAGTGAAGATATGGAAGGTGCAAGAAAAATATTAGAAAGAAGAGTCAATTCATTTGGTATATCAGAATCATCAGTGCAAATTGTAGGATCAGGGAGTGGGGTGAGTAAGAAACTTCTTGTGCAGTTACCAGGATTAAGCGACTTAAATTTAAACCTTACAATTGCTGGTGGTATTAGTTCAGAAGAATTAAAAAACTCCCTTAATGAAAATGGCTTTAATGACATTAAGGTTACAGAGCTTGAAACACTTGATGGAAAATTTTTGCTTTCTGGCCCAAAATTAAAGAATGATGACAATGGTGGCTTAACTAATTTATTGAGTAGCTTAGATAAAAAATATCCATATAGTTTTCTAATCGCATATAGTAGTCAATCTGAAGATGGGGAGCAACTCGAAGTTCCTGAACTAAGTAAAGTTATTGAAGCAGCAAATAAAATTGATTCAGATAATACTGTTGAAGATTTATCTCAAGGGATATTTAGGATTACAGTAAAGAATTTTTTGCCAGTAATTCAAGAAAAAAATGATAGGTTTTATGATCAACAAAAAGTTCAGCAATTTATAGAACCATTCGATGAAATTGGTGTCGTTTTCCAAGCTTCAATAGCTGGTGGTATTACATCTTGGAAAGTTTCTGGTGGTGTAGAAGAAGCAAAAAAATTAATTGGTGAAACTGCTCAATTAGAATTCAAGGAGAGGGATTGTTTGCCAGTTGAAAATGAAAACAACGAAGATATTTGGCCACCAGACAACCTTTCTATCGAGGAATGGGTTCAAGCAAGATGCATAATTCCAAATTACTATGAAGATAAGGCCGTTGCATTATCTGGTGAAGATTTAGTTGATGCATTTCCTGATGTCCAGCCTGGTATAGCTAGACCAGTTGTAACAATTATATTTGATGATGATGGATCAGATGAATTTTATGATTTAACTAGTAGAGTTGCAAAAAATCAAGATTTATTGGCTATATTTTTAGATGGTGAGCAATTAATAGCTCCTAGTGCTAGTTCAGGAATATCTGGTGGAAGAGCATTTATTCAGGGACCAACCTTTGATCAGCAGAGTGTAAAAACAATATCTATTCAATTAAAATCTGGTGCATTGCCAGTAGGATTAAATTTAATTCAAGAAAGAAATGTTGATGCATCACTTGGTTCAGATTCATTAAGCAAAAGCTTATTTGCAGGTTCCTTAGGATTAATACTCGTTTTGATTTTTATGATTAGTTATTACAGAGTTCCTGGCTTAGTAGCATCATTATCATTATTATTTTATTCAACCTTGTTACTTGCTGTATTTAAAATTGTCCCTATTACTCTGACATTATCAGGTGCAGCGGCAGTAATATTGTCAATTGGTGTTGCTGTTGACGCAAATATACTGATATCTGAAAGAACTAAAGAAGAGCTTAGAAGCGGAAGGAATATTTTTGCTTCAATCAGTGAAGGCTTCTCAAGAGCTTGGCCTTCAATAAGAGATAGCAATGTTTCAACGATTATAATTTGTGTAGTTTTATACTGGTTTGGGGATAGGTTCACTACAAGTGTTATACAAGGGTTTGCGTTGACCTTAGGTGTTGGAGTTTTATTGAGCATGTTTACAGCATTTACAGTAAGCAGATTATTGATGAGGTTGATTTCATCAACTCCAATTGGAAAAAAAGATAATTTATATGATCCTTTAGGTTCAAGTAAAGTAGGTAATAATGATTAATATTGTTGCAAAAAGGTTATGGTTTTTAGGTGCTTCATCGATAATATTGTTAATTGGAATTATATTTCTAGCTATTCCACCTCATTTAAATTTAGGGATAGATTTTTTATCTGGAACCGGTGTAACAGTTCAATTTGAAAAAAATATTAATTCTTCACAGATTGATAACCAATTCCAAAAAATTGGCCTTGATTCTCCTAATATCCAATCAATGGGAGACAAAACATTTTTTATAAGAACTGAAAAACTATCTGATTTTGATATAGAAAACAACGACTCTACAGTATCTAGAAGTGATTTAGAAAAAACTATAGAAGAAGTTGACCAAAATGCAGAAATTATTGAAATTGAAAGCGTTGGAACAAAAGTAGCTGAGGGAACGATAAGAAATTCTGTAATAGCTGTTTCTGTAGCTTCTTTATTTGTTATGCTTTATGTTCTATATGCTTTTAGGAGGCTAGAAAAATCACATCGTTTTGCCTTTTCCGCAGTTTTAACTTTAATTCATGATGTAATACTTGTAACAGGTATTTATGCAATGTTGGGTCATATATTTGGACTTCAAGTAAATTCTGTATTTATAGTCGCATTATTGACTGTTATTGGATATAGCGTAAATGACACTATAGTTATATTTGACAGGATAAGGGAGAATCAAATTAAATTCCCAGATAATAATTATGCAGCAAATATTAATGTGTCTATTAATGAGTCCATAATAAGGTCCCTAGGGACAAGTTTAACTACATTGTTAGTTCTTTTTTCAATGTTAATTTTAGGGGGAGCATCATTAAGGGAATTCATTGTAGTACTTATATTAGGTGTAATTGTAGGAACTTACAGTTCAATTTTTATTGCTTCCCAATTTTTAATTATTTGGGAAGAAGGTATCAAAAAGGATTAGACTGTATTTTTTCTTGAAACATTAAAAAAATACTATCGCTAAGTAATTTACCTTTTTCTGTTAGATATGTTGAATTGTCATCTGAAGCTACTAAATTGTATTTAGTTAAATCATTTATTAATCCTAGAAATTGATCATTAAAATTTACCTCGAATTTATTTTTAAATTCTTCATGATTAATACCTTTTGATAATCTAAAGTTCAGCATTATGTTTTCAATTAAAATATCATTTCTATCAAGAATGTAATTTTCTTCAAATTCTAAAATTGAATTTTTGAAATTATCAATATATTTTTTTAAGGATCTAACATTTGTTGTTCTTTTATTATCAATAAAAGAAGATGCTCCTGGTCCTAAACCTAAATAATTATTTTTATTCCAGTACCTTAAATTATGAATAGATTCCATTTTTGGTTTTGACCAATTTGAAATTTCATAATTTATATATTTATTTTCTTTAAGAAGACTATTTAATACTGAAAACATCCTTACTGTGACGTTTTCATCAGCCTCTCGGATTTTATTTATCATCAAATCCCTATAAAACTTTGTTTTGGGCTCAAAAGTTAATTGATAAGCAGATAAATGAGGCAAAGAAAACTCAATAAATTTTTTTAAGGAATTTTCCCAAGTATATATTTTTTGATTTGGAACACCATAAATTAGGTCCAAGTTTATGTTCGTAATATTACTTTTTTTGATTATTTCTAATGATGTTAATAGTTCTTTAGAGTCATGGTTTCTACCGAGTGTTTTTAAAACTGAATTATCAAAACTTTGCCCTCCCACACTTATTCTGTTAATCCCTAAATCTTCATAAAATTTAATCTTGTCTATATCAATATCTTTTGGATTTACTTCGATTGATATTTCTATCTTTTCTTCGCTTATATCAAAATTATCATTTAAATTTTTGAATATTAATTTGAGGTCATTATTTGCTAAATATGACGGTGTTCCTCCTCCAAATGATATAGATGCAACTTTATTATTTTCGAGTTTCCTAACTTTTATTTCTTGTATTAATGATTTAACAAATTCAGGAATTAAGTTATCTACTTTAGAAAACTTATTAAAATCACAATAGGGACAAATTACATCACAAAAAGGAATATGAACATATAAAGATAAATCTTTATGGTGTCCAAAGGTTGGATTTATTATTTCCGTCTTCCTCATCTTGGTTTCTTTGTTCTTCATTTACCTCATTATTAACTTTTTGATTTTCCGTTATCCATCTATTCATTTTATCAAGAGATGGGGGTATAACATTAAATATTTCAATATCTTCTGGAAATTTATGTGAGCCGGAAGATATTAAAAATAATGCTGCTTCTCCATTAGTCAAATTATTAATTTCATCTTGTATTATTTTTGTTCTTGAATTAATAATATCTGTATAATTTTTTTCTGCTATTTCTTTAACATTTTCACTAACAAATCCCATTTGAGCTATTCTAGTCCAATCAATTAACTCTTTATAATTATTTTCCTCTTCAATTTTTTCAAATTTAGATCCAGATTTTAATCTCGGTAAAATAGTATCTAGGCACCATTTGTTATTTTCTTCTAAAAGTTTTGATGCTATTTCAAAATCTTGGTATATGCCTTCAACATAAATTTTATTAATGCTGCCAGCTGTTTTTTCTAGATTATCTAACTGTTCTGAAATAGATTCCCAATATTCATTTAATAAAACTTCAAATTCGTTATTATCAGGGAAATAGTTCTGTATATTTTGAACAAGATATAACTTTCTTTTAAGCTGTATATTATCAGCCTGTGGTTTGCTTATTTTTCCTAACTCTTCTGACATCTTTCTCCTTTTTTATACTGAGAAAAGAAAGTTTACAACATCTCCTGATTTAATGATGTAGCTTTTCCCTTCCCCTTTAATAATTCCTTTTTCTTTAGCTTCTTTTTCAGAAGCATAATTTAATATTTCTTCTATATGTACCACTTCTGCTCTAACAAATCCTCTTGCTATATCACTATGTATTTTTCCTGCAGCTTCAACAGCTGAAGACCCCCTTTTCAATATCCATGACCTGCACTCCTTTTTTCCTGCAGTAAGAAAGCATAATGTTTTAGAGATATCTAATATTGAAGAATAAAACTGACCTATATTATTTTCTATGTCTAACTCATTCCTGAAATCTTCAATTTCTTTTTTACTTAAACCAATTAACTCTTCTTCAAATTTAAGAGGTATTTGCAAAATTTTAGTATCTTGATTTATTAATGATTTTGCATTTTCTAATGTTGAAGGATCTGCAGATTCTCCTTCATCTGAATTTAAAATTATTATAATTGGTGATTTTGACATTAAAAAAGTGCCTTCAACTAAATCCCTTTCTTCGTCGGATATTTTTTCTGAGTTGTAAGATTCTCCATTTTCAATCTTTGTGGAAAGATCTTTTAGTCTTTTAATTTTCTTTTCAATATTTTCTTTTTCTTGCTTATTTAATGATTTATCAAAATTTGATAAATTAGAAACTCTTTTCTCAATTATTTGGGCATCAATTAGCCTTGATTCAATAACAAATTGTTCTATATCATTAATAAAATTAACTTCCCCATATGGATGTGGAATAGACTCATCCTTAAAAGATCTTATTACTAAAATTACACCATCAAACTTTTGAATTTCTTGCAAATATTTCTTTTCAAGAAAATCACTCGAAGAATCAAAATTCATATTAGATTCAGGGTCAGTAATATTTATTTCCCCATAAACCTTTTTTTCAGCATCATACCATTTAGAGATTTTATCTAAGTTAATATCTGGAACTTTTACAGTACCTATTTTTAAATCTCTATTTTCATTCCTAGTTGAATTAGTTAATGAATTATAAAGAGATGTTTTACCGCTTTGGGGTAATCCCATAATAAGAAAATTCATTTAATTTTTTTGAAATTGTTTATGTAACATATCAATATAATATAAGCTTATTAAATATTTATGGAAATTAACTTAGTTTGTGGTACAAATTTTCACCTTATTGAAAATTATATATCTGAAATAAAAAATAATAGCGACTTCGAATTTGAAAGAATTAATTCTGAA
>JACETA010000042.1 GCA_013911545.1 Chloroflexota bacterium
CCTTTACTTATACATAATTCAGGATATCTATATTATTTAATTTAACTCATATTAATTTATTAAATAGAGGAGGTAAATTATGAGCACAAAGAGGTTAGGTTTATTATTAATAATTACGCCAGTGATTGGTTTTCTAGGCTGGGCTTTAAATGGAGGACCAACAACTCCAGCAGGTGATATGGAAGGTGGATACGGGGCTTTTGCTATGGAATTTGTAGGTGCAAATACTGATCAACTTCACATTGCAATGGGAATTGCGGCACTTGGATTTGGATTACTTACTGCTTGCTTGATGGGACTTCGAGCAAAAATTCTTGATAAAGGGGCTTCACAATCTGCATTCTTAGCGGGAACACTTCTTGTTATAGGTTTTGCAGCTACAGTTGTTGAAAATGGAGCATATTCAGCTGGAGCGCAGCTTGTTAACAAAGAACTAGTGCCTGAAGCTGTAAGCATGTTTACTATAGCTACAACTGCAGGTGGAATTGGTACTGCTATTTTTGCATTAGGAATTGGATTGCTAGGTTTTAGTATGTTTCAAAACGAAACTGTTCATAAAATTAGCTCTTCGTTTTACATGTTAGTAGGAATTTATGGGGTAATTGGTTCAATCTTATTTTACGACCAAGGATTGATAGGGCTTTACTATATTTCACTTGTGATAACTACAGTTGCAATAGGGATAGAGCTTGTAAGGACTGGGACTGATTAAAATTACAAATAAAGTTAGCTAACTTACTATAAATTATAAAAAATACGAAAAACGTAATTTGAAATTATTTAACAAATACCTTTTTTTTGTTTATTATAGTTCCTTAGTAAGGAAAAAACGTTATAACGATATGTCGATAAGGAGGTTTTTTTATGGACATTAATATGCTTACTCAGTTTAGTTTCTATTTTGGAGCTGCATCTATGCTATGTGCTTCAATCTTCTTTTTCTTTGAAAGAGGAGAGGTAGCTGCTAAATGGAGAACTTCTGTTACAGTAGCTGGATTGGTAACATTTATTGCCTTTTTCCACTATTTAACTATGAGAGACAGTTCAGTTTGGGCAGCATCTGCTCCAAATTTTGATGATCTTACTTCTTTGAGGTATGTTGACTGGTTGGTAACTGTTCCACTACAAATAGTTGAGTTCTACCTCATCTTGAAAGTTGTTGGAAAAGTTAGCTCGTCAGTATTCTGGCAACTATTAGTAGCATCAGTTGTTATGCTAGTTGGTGGATTACTTGGTGAAACAGTAACAGACTTTGAATTAATAGGATTCATTATTGGAATGGTTGGTTGGGCTGGAGTTGTCTATCTAATTTTTGCTGGTGGTGCTGCTAAAGCAAGCGCTGATGGCAAAAACGCTGCAGTACAGTCAGCTTTCAATTCTATGAAACTAATCGTATTAGTTGGTTGGGCTATTTACCCAGTTGGTTACGTTATTGGTAACCTAATAGGAGATGGAGGAAGTAATATTCAAACAATGAATATTATTTATAACTTTGCAGACTTGATTAACAAAGCCGCATTCGGTTTGGTTATTTGGGCAGCTGCTAAGTCAGACAGTTAATATAGTCTAAATTTATAACAAGCTCAGTTTAATTTCTGAGCTTGTTATTTTTTGTCATCAAAATGTTCCTGTAAATTAACTTTCTTCTTAAGATAAATACTTGCTGAAGATACCAAAACTGCAAAAACACCTATAAGGGTAAAAACAATTCCGACATTATCACTCCATAAGGAAAATATAATAAGTAAGAATCCAATAAAAAGGTTGAAGTAGCTCATATACTTTGAAATTTTAACTCTCATTTTTCTCCCTAAATAGTATGGAAATTTATATAAAACATGTGTTAAATTAATAACATCTATTTAAATATTATAAAGGAGGTGCAATTGTATATACAAAAAACAACCGCTGGAGGCGAACACTAAGTCTTCTTCAAGTTTGATTATTTAATAAGCCTCTAGTGGTTTATAACTAAAGAGCTCCATTTATTGGAGCTCTTTTTTAATGGCTTCTTCTAGCTTTTTGATAAGGCTCACCATCCTGAATTAAGTTATCATTTATATAATCATGATTAATTTTCCACCCAAGACCATTGCCAGTTGGCATATGAATAAATCCTTCATCATCCATAGGATCCATAATTTCATTTAGATAGTCAGGCGGTCTTTCATAATCAACATGCGGATGAAGTAAGCCCCTTTCATAGAATTCACCTGGTAATCTCATTGAACCCAAGGCGTGAAGATTACCTTCCTTGCCTCCATGCACTTCCATCGCCATATTATATGATTCGGCAAGATGAGCTACTTTCATTAAAGGCGTAAGTCCGCCTAAGTCACCAACACCACCTCTTAAGATATCTACAACATCATTTTTTATCCATTCCGCTCTTGTTGAAATTTTTCCTGTCATTGTTTCAGGGCCAATAACTGGAATATCTAATTGATCTGAAAGCCATTTGTAAGAAGACATGCTTGATTCATCCATGGGCTCTTCAAACCAATAAAAGTTTAGTTTTTCTAACTCTCTTCCGATCCATAATGCTTCCATTCTGGAATAAAAATGATATGAATCAAGCATCAGAGGAATATCATCTCCAACTGCTTCTCTAACTGCAGCACATGCCATAATATCTTTTTTTGGATCAGGAGCGCCTTCTATAGGAGGCATCCAGCCGTGTAATTTCACTGCCCTATACCCTCTTTCTTTAACGCACCACTCTGCAAAATTTCCATAATCTTCCGGAGTTGATAATCCACCTTTAATTGTGTCTCCGCACATAGTGCTAGCATATGCAGGAACCTTATCTCTATATAAACCTAATATGTTGTTTACAGGTTGACCCATTATTATTCCGACAAGATCCCATAATGCAAGATCAATAGTAGATAAAATTCTCTCGTCAATCTGAGTAACTATTCTTTGCATGTGCATCATTTTTTCCCAAATTTTTTCTCTAAAAAAGGGATTTTCGCCTAATAGTATTGGCGCTATAACCTTTTCAACAATTTGAGGATTTGCACCAAATGCATAACCCTTGTGCCCCTCATCTGTTTCAATAATAACCATACACTGAGATACTTTTCTCGGATCTTTAGCAGGATGACCGTGCCCCTCATCATCACTCTCTACATATGATGTGTGTTCAAATAACTTTGTTTCTACTTTTGATATTTTCATAATTTAACCTCTTTTTATATACAATAGTTAAAAAGTAAATCAATTCAGAAGGAATTTCAATGAAAAATATATTAATCACAGGTGGCGCTGGTCTTGTAGGGTCAGTTTTAACTAAAGGCTTAAAGGATAAATTTAATATAAGAATACTTGATATAAAAAAGGCTGATGGAGTTGATAGCCATACTGGCGACATAAGTAATATTGATTCGATTATGCCTGCATTTAAAGATATTGATACAGTTGTTCATTTAGCCGGAGATAGAAGAGTGCATGGTGATTGGGATTCAATATTAAATAATAATATTATTGGGCTCTATAACATTTATGAAGCAGCTCGATTATCAGGAGTAAAAAGGGTTGTTTTTGCAAGCTCTCAGCATGCTACAGGGGGCTTTTATTTTGTTGAACCATATTCATTTATAAATGATGGTGAATACGAAAAACTTCCAAGTGATTACAGGCCTCTTGATGAAACATGCAGGATAAGACCTGATAGTTTTTATGGAGCGTCAAAATCTTTTGGAGAATCAATATCGAGTTATTATTCTGATTTTTACAATATTTCAACAATAAATATTCGGATAGGGTGGGTTATTTCTGATGATGACCCCACTTTTTCTCCAATATCTCTAAATTTATGGTTAAGCCATAGAGATATTGTTCAGATAATTGATTTAAGTATCAATGCTCCTGAGGAAATAAAATATGATACTTTTTATGCAACTTCAGATAATCATTGGAAAATTTGGTCCATAGAAAAAGCTAAAAAAATACTTGGTTACAAACCTTTCGATGGCGCAGGTCCAGAATTTAAAGAGAGGGAAGTTAAGGACGCTGATAAATAATTAAATTCCCAAGATTATAAAAGTTGCAAGTCCCATGTAAAGTAGAACACCTGCAATATCTGTAAATGTAGTAACTACAACTGCAGATGAAGCTGCTGGATCTAAGTTCATTTTTTTCATTAGGATAGGAACAATAACTCCTGAGAAGCCTGCAACAAATAGATTAAGTATCATTGCTCCTGCAACAAGTATCGATAAGTAAATATCTGACTTCCATAAGTATGTAAGAACGAATAATAAAGCTGTTACCGAAAATCCTTGAATCAAAGAAAGCAGTAATTCTCTTAATAAAATTTTTCTTGTATCTTTAGTTGTAACCTCTCCTAAAGCAAGAGCTCTAACAACCAGTGTTAATGTTTGCGTTCCAGCAATACCTGCTTGGCCAATAATAACCGGCAGAAAAACAGCAAGAACTGGCATAGTCCTAACATGATCTGTAAATAAACTTAAAATAAATCCAGCAAATAAAACTGTTCCAAGATTTATTATTAACCATGGCAATCTTCTTTTGAAAGAAGATTTTATAGGACCCAAAACTTTATCTTCGACGCTCATCCCAACCATTTTAAACATTTCTTTTGTAGCTTCCTCCTCAACTAAATGAATTACTTCTTCAATAGAAATTACATCATCTAAAATACCTTCATCGCTTATAACTGCTAGCGCCCTGAGATCATTATTATTCATTATATTTGCGCATTCCTGTTTTTCTACATTTTTATTTACTGAAATAACATTTGCATTCATAACTGATGAAATTTTTTCAGAAAGATCTGCAAATATTAATTCAGGAATATCTACTGTCCCCATTAATTTTCCTTTTGAATCAACAACAAATAAGTTTTGCAGTTTGTTTGTGCTTGTATTCGCTTTTCTTAAAACTGAAACAGTATGCGATACTGTCCATTCATTTCTAATTGCAACATAATCTCTGTCATTTTCAGATTCTTTATTTTGATATCTATAAAGTTTTCCGACAGCATCCATATCTCTAATCTTGGTGATGATTTGACTAGCATGATACCAATCAATGCCTCTAAGAATTTCTGCGGCAAGCTCAGGAGGCGCATCATTTAATACGCTGGCCAACTGATTTACATTTATTAAGCCTTTTTCTCTTTGATTCTTAATATTTAAATTATCGATTAAAATTTTTAATTCATCTTTTGAGAGCTCGTCGACCATTTCTTCTGAAAGGGCTTTTTTAGTTTCCAAATTCGTATTTTTCGATACAAAATCAGGTGTATCATCAAGGCTTAGTTGAAAAGAAATATTTTCAGAGTTTGAAGTCTCTTGCTCATTATCTTTTTGATCAATTTTTAAATCTGAATAATCCATATGTATTATATTTTTTCATATTTAGCACACTTACTTCATTACTAATTGATACGAGATAAATTTATTTTGTTAATATTGGGATTGAATTAATCAAATTTTGGAGGTTTAATGGCAGGTTTAATATCAGATGGCTTAGAAAATTATATTTCTTCTCATTCAGAATCAGGAGGGGCTATAGAAAAAGAGCTTAGACAGGAAACTCTTGCCCTTGGGTCGTCATCAGGAATGATGTCCGGCGATTCAGTTGGAAATTTCTTAAAATTCATTGTCAAGATTAATCAATGTAAAAGAGTTCTAGAAATTGGAACTTTTACTGGATACAGTGCCTTAATGCTTGCATCAGGCCTGCAAGAAAATGGTGAACTTATAACCTGTGATATAAATTCAGAAACATCTAATATAGCAAAAAAATATTGGGCTAAAAGTCCGCACGGTAAAAAAATTAAACTTGTTTTGGGGCCTGCAATTGAATCTATGGAAAAACTTGAAGGGAAATTTGATTTAATTTTTATTGATGCTGATAAAAATAATTACCTTAATTATTACAATAAATCCAAAGATCTTTTAAGTAAAAACGGAATAATAATTGTAGACAATGTTTTATGGTCAGGTAGAGTATTGAGCCCTGAAGATAAACAAAGTATTTCAATTGATAATTTCAATAAATTTGTTAAAGAAGATAAAGATTATTGGAACACAATTGTTCCAATTAGAGATGGATTAATGATTATAACTAGGAGATAAAATGAAAATTACCGACATAAGGACAATTGTAGTTGGAAATCCATGGAAAAATTGGGTGTTTGTTATTGTTGAAACTTCAGAAGGAATTGCTGGTTTGGGAGAAGCTACTGGGGGCCTGCAGACAATGCCCAATAAAGAAGCAGTAGAAGAAATAAAACACTTAGCTATAGGTAGAAATCCTTTAGAAATATCTAATATTGTTGATGAATTATATAAAGCTGTTATGTTAAAAATTACTCCGGCTATTTCAGCAATTGAAATTGCATGTTGGGACATCTTAGGTCAATATTTAAAAGTGCCAATTTATCAATTATTGGGGGGCAAGGTAAGAGATAAAATAAAAGTTTATGCAAATGGTTGGTATTCAGGAGAAAGATCCCCAGAAAATTTTGCTGAAAAGGCTAAATTTCTTTCAAACAAGGGCTATCAAGCACTCAAATTTGACCCTTTTGGATCAGAACATTTGAGGCTAAATAAAGAATCAGAAATATTTATAAAAAATATAATTAGATCAGTTAGAG
>JACETA010000043.1 GCA_013911545.1 Chloroflexota bacterium
TGCCAACTAACACGCCAACTCCTTTGCCAACTAACACGCCAACTCCTTTGCCAACTAACACGCCAACTCCTTTGCCAACTAACACGCCAACACCAAATTATAAAGATTCAAATAATATAACTATTAGCGGATTTCAATTTATTGAAAAGGAAATTTATATAGATGTGGGCACCACTATTACTTGGACAAATAAAGATGGATCTATGCATACTGCATCGTCAATAGACTATAAATTTGATTCTGGTTATTTAGACCAAAATCAAACATATGAATTCAAATTCATAAGCGCAGGTGTTTACACTTATAGATGTAGTTTACATTCAGGAATGTTAGGAAAGATAAGCGTATTTGCAGAAAATGGCCTTTTAATTGACCCTACTCCAACTCCTTCACCAACATCAACTCCGTCACCTAAAAATTCTAACCAGAGTGATCAAATATCACCACCGACCCCAAGTAGCTACTACTAATGCTTATAAGCTAGTCTTTGTTTAATATAAACAATATTATTATCATTTTTTAATTAAATAGTTGACTATAGACAATATGACTGATATATTATGTTTACTATTGTAAATTAATGAAAGGTTAAAAAAATGGTTTTAATAAATAAGTGCCCTAAATGTCAAGGAACTTTAGTTTTCGCTAATAACCTTGATCATGAAGAAGAATTAAGTTGTATTAATTGCGGATTAAGTACCCCTACAATGGATAACTTTCACAAATTATCAGGCAATGAAATGATAATGATGTTGGAAGATAAATTTAATTCTTATAATAAAGCAAGGGTAGTTTCTAAAAGCTAATTATTAAATATCTCTGCTACATTACTGTCTAAACTTTGAGCAATCTTATGTAGCACAGATATACTTAAATTTCTTTTACCATTCTCAATTGTACTTATAAATGCTCTATCTATTGAAGCAAGATTAGCTAATTCCTGCTGACTTATTCCCTTTGATATCCTGAGAGTTTTAATATTATGTCCTATATTAATGAGAGTTTCATCAAATGTAGAACTTTGCTTTAAGTTCATGGATCTGCTCAAGAAATCTTTGCATTCTTTAGATTCAAAAGCTGCCTTACTGCAACATATAAAATCAGGTTTAGAAGTTAAATCATAAATTTTGGAAAATTTTATTATATTTTCCTTAGAATTAAAATCTATATCATGATCTATATTTAATGACCTAGAAACACCTGGGCCACCCCAAATTACTTTTATATTTGGAAAATTTTCTTTAAAAAATCCAGTTAAATTATTACACTCAATAAATGCTAAATCAGTAGCAACTGATATAGCAAATAACTTTGGCTTAATCTCATTTATATATCTTATAAAATCATCATTTGGAATTTGATACTCATTAATGTTGTGATTAGTTAAATAATCTACTCTCCAACCTTCCATCATTAAAAAATCAGCAAACATTCTTGCACCAATTGTATGGTTATCATTCTTAGGGATAGTAACGATTGCAAGCGGAGCATCTGAATCTTCAATTTCAAAATTTGATCTTAATCGAGACATTATTTCTAATGTTATTCCGGCAGCTCTATTCTCATGCGATATAGATATTTCACCATCATGCCACATTTGACCAATATCTCTTTGGGCAGATGTAAATATTTTTTTATAAACAGTTTTAACATCAGATCCGTTTGCTAATGCTAAATTTACACAAGATAAAGCACTTTTCAAGTCCCCATCGAGCAACGAATCTTTATATCTTTTAATAATTTGGTTAAGAGATCTTGTAGTTGTCATGTAGTTTAAACTCAACTAATTTGTTTTTATAAAGTTGATTATACTACACATTTATAAACTAAAGGAGATTTAATTTAAGATCCCCCCACCGTTTACATTAAGAGCTTGGCCAGTTATTTCGGAGGCTTCATCAGATGCTAAAAAAGCTATTGAATAAGCTACATCCCTAGGTTCTTGAGCCCTACCTAATGGAAAATATGACTCAGCCTGTTCTTGAAATATTTCAAACGGGTCCATATTAGAATATTCGCTATTTAGAGCTTTATGATTTTCTGCAATTTGCTGCCAAAAAGATGTATACAGCCTGCCAGGACATACAGTGTTTACATTAATATTATGCTTACCTAATTCAATTGCTAATGCATGGGTAAATTGTATTGCCGCCGCTTTGGAAACTAAGTAGGGATTCAAAACATTTCCTCTTCCTTTATCGCCAACACCTCTCGGCTTCCTGCCGCCTTGTGATGAAACAATAATTATCTTCCCGTTATTATTTTTTTTCATATGTTCTTTTACAGAATCTGTTGTATTCACTAGACCTTTAACATTTACCGAGTAAGTAATATCCCAATCTTCATCAATATAGTCTTTTCTTTTTGAAAAATCTGAACTACCGATTGCCCCGGCATTTGGAACACAAATATCTAAATTTCCAAATTCAGAAACTATTTCTTCTGTGAATTCAATTAGATTGGCTTTATTAGTTACATCAACTTTTTTAGAGATGACATTAATTCCTTTTGATTCAAAATCATTATGAACTTCTTTTAATAGATTTTCATTTGTGTCACACAATGCAAGTTTTGCTCCTCTTTCAGAAAATACATCTGCTGCTGCTTTTCCTATTCCATTAGCAGCTCCCGTAATAAATACCACTTTGTTTTCAAATTGATTACTCATTTTTCTCCTCGTTTATTAAAAATATTATTTAAAGACTCTTTTCTATAGTTAAATATATTTATTAAATCTTTTTTTACAAATAATTTATGTAATGCTGAACCAAAAGGGACAGTATAATAAACAATGTCGATTACTTTAGTTTCTTTTCCTAAATCTTCAAAAATATGATGATGATGCCATTTTAAGTAAGGGCCAAATAATTGTTTATCAACAAACTTAAAAGGAGGGCTCCATTGTTCAATTTTACTTTTCCAAAAAACAGGCAAATTATGGAGTTTAAGTTTATAAATAAATATTTTACCCTCGGTAGTATCTTCATATTCATTTCCTAGTATTTTGAAATTTAGGAAAGGCGGTGTAATCAAATTTAAATTCTTTGGGGTTGAATAAAAATTAAAAACTTTATTTATATTTGAATAAATTAATTGTTCAGTTTTTAACTTATAAGACCAAATTCCGTCATTAGAAATATTTATTTTATTGTTTATATTAGTTGAATCAGTCTCCCTCATTAATTTATACTCCACTAAATGAAAACTTATCTAATTTTAACATCTGAGAAATTTTAATGTTTAGCATCGGAGAGATTTGTGCTTTACTGTCAGCCTTTTTCTGGGGCAATTCAGGTGTACTTTTAAAATCATTGCCAAACAAAGTTCGTGCAACTTTTATTTACTTTGAAAGTATTATTTCAGGAACAATTTTAGTAATACTTATAACATTATTTGGTCAATGGGGAGGGTTTAAGGAATTTAGCTTAACTACATTTATTTTATGTATTACGGCTTCTTTAATTAATTTGTCTGGATCTTTGAGTTACATTTTTACAATAAAGCACGTAAAAGTTGGGATGGCATTTGTAGTAATAAATAGCCTCTTTCCATTATTTTCAATTTTTGGAAGTGTAATATTTTTTACTGAATCTTTGTCATTTGCTGTTTACTTAGGCGCAGTTTTAATATTGTTTGGAATTGCATCAATAACATTGAGGAATAGAAAAAATTTAAATTTTGTTGAGGACGGTTCAACAATTAAGATCGCACTATTTTTTTGCATTCTGACGCCGTTATGCTGGGCAACAGGAGCTCTGCTAATGGACGATATTTTAAAAACAACATCAGTGATGCCAGTTACCCTAATTAGAGCTTGCACAACATTTATAATATGCACACCAATTTATGTAATTTTGAAAAGGGGTGAATTCGTATTAATAAGAAGCAAATTTAATATGCTTTTATTTGCTTCATTTTTAACCACATTAGCAAGTTTAGGGTGGTTTACTAGCCTTGAACTTTCTGAAGCTGCTTTAACGGTTATTTTGGGGAGCAGTGCCCCTATATTTGCACTTATAGGAGCAAGGTTTTACCTTAAAGAAAAAATTGATAAAAACGGTTTAATTGGAATACTTTTTTGCTTGATAGGGGTTTTTATAGTGATAATTTAAACCAGATTTCTTATCCACTTTAACAGCACTATCCTAATAGAAGCTAATATAATTGCTGATAAAATTATAAATGCAACACTATTAAAATCTACCCCTCCATATGTTAATCCAAGTAAACAGCCAGCTGATGGAGCATGTTCACAATTTAAAATTCCCATTAAAATAATCAATACGCCAATGCAAATTGAAGAATTTAAATAAATAATAAATTCTGATGCTGAATTATAATCAATAGAAAATAAAGAAAGTAAAAAAATTGAGGAGCAGCCAACTAAAACTGAAAGCGTGTGGCCTCCTACAACCCTTCTAGTGCTTGCTGCATATGAGTGGGGAGCAAATGATATAAGGGCAGCTGTTCCAGCAATTCCAGCAATTATTGCACCCCTAGCAATATTGTCACCGATAATTAAGACTAAAAACAATGCAATTGAAGCTATAACAGATTGAAAAAAGTATCTAGATCTTTTTTTAAAAAAAATCGGATCAATTAAATGGAATTCTTTATCTAACTTTAATCTTATTTTCATTTTTTAAATTTATAACGTAATCTTTTGTCCATTAATATTATGAACATACTAAAAAAAATAATAATACCTTTTGTTCTTATTATTGTCTTGCTGTATACAATTCTTTCTATGTATATAACCAATATAGCATTTCAACCAAAAAGAAATATTTTTGAAGAAACACCTGATCTGTATTCAATGAGTTACACAAATGTCAGTTTCAAGTCTGCTGACTCAAAGGATATTAATTTAAATGGTTGGTGGATTGAAAATGAAAAAAATACTGGGACTATAATATGGGTTCATGGTTTAGATTCTGAAAGAAGTGGCGGAGAAGGAAAGTTAGAGATGATCAAAGAAATTTATAATTTAGGTTATTCAATTCTTACTTTTGATTTAAGAGGTCATGGAAATTCAAGTGATGCTCCTTTAGGGCTTGGTATTAGAGAGAAAAATGATATTTATGGAGCAATCAACTACCTGAATAAGAATCTTAACATTAATAAAATTGGTCTTTATGGAATAAGCTACGGTGGGGTTGCCGTATTAGACGCCGCAGCTAACTACAAAAATGAAAGTGTTGAGATTGTAGGTATTTTTTCAGATACACCCTATTTTAGTATTACAGAATTATTAACCAAAGAGGTTTCAGATAGAACCCCAATACCTCATTTCATAGCAAAGCTTTTAAAATTTGGAATCATACAAAGTGGAGAATTATTACAGAATATGAATATTGAAGATATTGAGGAATCAATGAAAAATGTTAGTAAAATTGATTTTCCGATGATTATAATAAGTTGTAAAAACGATCAAAGAATTCCTGTTTCTCATCCAGAGAGAGTATTTTCGTACACAAAGAATAGTAAGTATGTTGCTTTTGATTACTGCGAAGATCATGGAGAGGCATTTGAATCTAATAAAAAAGAATTTATGGCTGAGTTTGAAAATTATTTCAAAAATAAATTTTAATACACTTTTAATGATAATATATAATTATGAGTAATGATGATTGTAAAGTTTGCTTAGTTTGCGGATTAACCCAAGAACAACATAAAACAAATATGCATGTATTTGGAATTCAAATTGGTTGTTCATGGAACGCAATAAAAGATTATAAATTAGGAACTAAAGGTTCTAAAAAAACAGTTTCTTAGGAACGTTTCTAAATATATTCTCTTTGTCTTCTTTACTTAAAAAATAGAGATCAAAAACCCCTTTAAATGAATTTTTGTATCCTTCCCTATTAGATACAGGAGGGTAATCACTGCCCCACATTAGATATTCAGAGGAAAATGATTCTAATGTTTGCTTAATATAACCAGAATTATCATTTTTAAAAGGAAAATTGTTGCTTAATAAACTTGGCCTTTCATTTAATTCACCTAAACCAGGAACTTTCATAAATAGATTTTTATTTTCGGATAAACTTAATACTTGTTTAAATTGATTTTTTTTATTTAAATTATCATTTTCTAATTCAGAACTTCCTACTCCAGCTAAATGCTCGATAATAAATATTGTTTCCTTGTTTCCTTCGACTAAATTTTTAAAAGAAAAAGAGGAAAATGTTTTTAAGTCAGAGGCGAGGCTTATCAATAGATTGTTTTCCGAGCAATTTTCAAAAAAATCATTTCCTTTATTTTCAAATATTTCATTATAGTTAAGATAAATCCTTACTCCTGAAACACCCCTTGAATTAAACTCATTTACTTGATCTTCTAAAGATGAATCCCAGTCAACTGAAGCAACAACAGAAAATTTATCTGGATATTTACTTTGGCAATTATAGAGATAGTCATTGGAAGAACCCTTATGCTGGACTAAAACAGATTTTTCAACTGAATTCATATCCATTTGAAATATTAAATTTTCTATTGGTTCAAACCAATTTATGCCTGCATGGCAATGAGTGTCAATATACATAAATTAATTTTACTAAATTTTATGTAAAATAATATATATGAATCAATTAAAAGTATTAATTTTAACCTTCTTAAT
>JACETA010000044.1 GCA_013911545.1 Chloroflexota bacterium
ATTTAATGCATGTTCCCTGTAGTTTTTAATACTTTTGACGCTTGTAAAGCTTAAATAGAACACACTTCCTAGCCCTTGTATCAAAATATCGATTCCATTCTTTGAAGCAACTTCTTTAAGTCCTTTAATTAAAGCTTCGCCATTCCGATTTAGATTTTTATAGAAATCTTTATTATTTAAAAGATAATTTAATGTTGCATGAGATGCAGAAACAGACATTACATTTGTATTAAAGCTGCCACCATGAACAACCTTTCCATTAGACAAGAAATCCATTATTTCAGGTTTTCCGGCTAACATTGCAATAGGAAAACCAGCTGCCATGGATTTAGCATATGTGGATAAATCGGGCTCTATTCCATAAATTTCTTGAGCGCCACCTAACGCAACTCTAAATCCAGTCCCCACTTCATCAAAAATTAATAGGATGTTGTATTTATCACACAATAATCTTAGTTTCTCTAAATACCCATCTTCAGGAAGAATTACGTTTGTGTTCCACAAAATTGGTTCAGTAATAATCGATGATATTTCTTTGTGATTATCCTTTAATATATTTTCTAAAGCTTCTACATCATTCCAAGGAGCAATGATAACCTCATTTGATGTACCATGAGAAATACCTCCAGATTCTGGGACAGGATTAAATATATTTTCTTCATTAGATATATCAGGGTGAGAATTATATAAAACAGAATCCATCCAGCCGTGATAATGACCTTCAAATTTTAAAAATTTATTTTTATTTGTAAATGACCTGGCTAATCTTAGTGCAACTTGAACAATTTCAGTACCCGAACTTGCGTATCTTACTTTTCTATTAAAAGGTATTGTTTTTTTGATGAATTCAGACATTTCATTTTCTTTAACTGTTTGACCAGTCAAGCAATATCCATTTTGCATATCCTCATAAACCGACTGAGTCACAAATTCAGGTGCATGCCCAAATATATTAGGACCCATACCCATTACATAATCTATGAATTCATTGCCGTCAACATCCCACATTTTACTTCCGTGAGCTTTATCAAAAAATAATGGCACAGGCCATTCTGTTTGCCTAATAGAACTACTCACTCCTCCCGGGACTAATTCTTTTGCTTTTGAATAAAGTTCTTTGCTTTTATTAAATTTCATTAATATTTATCCCTTTCATAATTAGCAAGTGGTTTAAAATCTAAATTTAAGTAGCTTTCAAGCCAATCTATTCCAAGACTCGAAGCCCTTTTGTAATTGACTGAATCTTCTGGCCTTATTTTCAATATATTACTTAATTCACTATTAAAAATATTTTTAACTAAATTAAAATCATGAGCAGTATTTGTATCACTTGCAATACTATTATGCAATATTCTCTGACAGGTCTGCCCTATTGATATCCTGGCAGTTGCAAGATCTTCCATTAATGCAGGTCTTTTACCTTTAATGCCTTCCAAGCTGTCTATACCTTTCGCTCCTCTTGAATTAAACCATCCTTCAAGATATTCAATAATTGTCCTAACATTTCTTCTTGTCCCTTCTTGAGTAATTATTCCATCTGGTTTTAAATTTATTTTGTTTAAGGGATATAGTTCTGGTTTTTTCATTTCTTCAGTTGGGACCCATCCAGAATTATGTAAATTTTTAAATGGCATGGCTGCTGTCTTCATATGATAAATGTGTGCAACCCATGCTCTTATGAACCCATTATTTGCTTCCCATGTTTTATCAGATTCAATAGATTTGGCAGACATAAGGTTAACTTCTTCATCTTTACTTGGTAAAGCAGTTGCCATTCCTCCTATTGGCACCCCTTTGTGCTTTAGACAAACAGCAACAAGATGTTTAAAAATACTTACCATAAAAGGAGTAGATGCAACTGTTACATCAAATCGATCTGGCCATATAAAATTTTTGTTTGTCATTACAAATTCAATTACACTTGCCTTCAGGTCCCATCTTGCAGCATTTAAACCAGCAGCATATTTTCCGAGTGATTTTAAACAATTCTCCATATCTAATGCGAAAGGCAAAGATTCTACAAGCATAATTGCTTTAATTTTATTTCCATTTAAATTAGGAATTAATTTAACAGCTTCATCGAAAAAAAGTTTCCAAAATTCTGCTTCTTTAGATGTTTCAAGTTTTGGAATATAAAAATAAATATAGTCACCTTTTTTTTGTTGTTCTAACCCACAGTTCATAAGAGTTAAAACAGTATCAAGGATTGAGGCACTTATAGGCTTGTCATCAATTAAATAATCTTTTTCATTTAATAAAATTCCTCTCTCCCTGTGCATAAAAAAAGGGAGTTTGCCTGGATTTATAGAATATTTTTTATTTTTATTTTTATCAAAATATTCAAGTTTTCTTTGAACTGCTTTTTTTCTATTTATAGCAGACCTAACAGTATCTTCTAGAGTATGGCCAGAAGCATCTTCATTATCGTCAAGGTCACCATCTGCTCTAAATCCATCACTATTTTCGTTTAAACCATTTATAAACATTGATGTTTGAGAAGATGGACCAGAAATTTCAATACCAGGTGTAAACAATTGACCTGGTACATCTAATTCCCAATCATCGCCCTTAGAGTCTTTGAGTAAAATATCAACTGGGCTTACATCTGTGCTCGAAAGAACATTTTTAAGCTGATTTAATCTATCAGTTCTCAACTTTATAATTGTCGATGAAAATTTATCACTTAATTTTTCAATAACCTGAACAACATTTTTAGTAATAACTTCGTCATGGCCATCAACTTTTTTAAAAGATGTTCTGCCAATTTGTATCATATTATCTTTCAGACCTTTCTATAGTTATTTCAGAAAACTGAAGTTCACCAGTAAAAGTTTCGCTTTCCCCAAAAGCCTTATATAAACTTGGCGCTTCGACACTATTAGGCATAATAGTTAAGTCAAAATCATCAAATTTATTTGCATCTCCCAACCCTGAGTCTGTAGCCATGAGTTTATATTTTACAATTTCAAATTCAGCAATTTCAGATGTATCTCCAGTATTGCTTATTGGCAATAACTCACCGAGCGATTCAATATTTAATTTGAATCTTACCTCAGCTAATCCTGTCATAGTTATAGAATTAGAATTTATATCAAATGGTTTAGAAATATATTTATCAATAGTTGTGGCATTCAAGTTAAATTCGAATTCTTTAAAAACAACCCTGCCTCTATTTTTTGTATCCCAATTAAAATGTTCATCTGATAGAAAATCTGATTTATAATTTAAGTGATATCTGTCAAAAGAAAAATAATCTTCTAACCTAACAACATCCGCGGAGTCCTTAGTTTCGAAAATCCTGATTAATGTGCCTCCGCCAGAAGCAAAATTATTTGTGACCCTTTCTGCCCTTTCTTTTAATTCTAGTGCTGTTAATCTCATGGTATTAATTTCAGCATCTAATTTATCAACTTTGTCATTTGAAGAATTTAAATTTAAGTAAAAATAAACTATTAAAGTAACAGCAATTAAAATAGTAAAAATATAAATAACAAATATAAATGCAGATGTTTTAAATTTAAAAAAGCTTGATTTTTGGTTTTCCATTTAGTTATATATGATAGTAGTTAGGATTTATCTTATATTAAATTAGTAAAAAAATATTTAGTCTGTAGGGGGACGAAATGACATACTTAAAAAATAAAAATTATTCTCCTGTTCCATATTGGTGCAAACTCCCCTATGGAATGACTTTTAAAAATGATGCCACTTCAGTTTCTGTTGATAGTAATGATAATGTTTATGTTTTTTGTCGCGGCCCCATTCCAGTAATAATTTTTAATTCTGAGGGTGAATTTATAAAAAGTTGGGGAGAAGGAGAATTTTTTAGGCCTCATGGAATTGCTCATGACAATAAAAATAATGTTTACCTAATCGATGATCAAGGGCATATGGTTGAAAAAAGAGATAAAGATGGAAAACTTATATTCAGGCTTGGAGATAAAGGAAAAAGTTCGCCTCGACAAAGCGGGGATATATTTAATTTGCCTACAGATGCAGTTATAGATCCAGATAATGGGGATATTTATATTTCAGATGGATATGGAAATTCTAGAGTGCATAAGTTCAATGAAGAAGGTAAGCATATATTATCTTGGGGGGAATCTGGATCTGATCCAGGAAAATTTAGTCTTCCTCATAATATTGCTTTAACTAGTGATAAAAAAATTATTGTTGCTGATAGAGAAAATTTTAGGTTACAAATTTTTGATTGTGACGGCAATTTCATTGATCAATGGCATGTGCATCACCCAATGTCAGTTACAACAGATAGTGAAGATAATATTTATGTAGGTGAAATGGGACCACCACCTGTGCAAGAGGGTGTAGAAAATTTAGGAAATTGTGTAACTATATTTTCACCAAAAGGAGAGATAATTGAAAAATTAGGAGATAAATTACCGGGAGCGGAATCAAATCAATTTGTTGCTCCGCATGGAATTGCTGTTGATTCTTCAGGCTCAATTTATGTTGCAGAGGTAGCATGGACTTATTGGTTTTCAAGACAAGAAAATCCCCCTATAGGAGAAATACCTAGTTTGAGAAAATGGAAAAAGAATGACTGAAATTATTATCACTTTTTTATTATTGCTACTTATAATTTTAATAATATTTTCTATTTATTTAATTAGGAAAAATAATAATTCAAATAATGATAATAACTTCAAAGAAATAACGAATGATCTTTTCCAAAAAATGGATAATTTAAATACCAAACTAGAGGTTGAACAGGTAAAGATGTCAGAAAATTTAATTGGCTCAACAAATAGCGTTAAAGAAATGATCAAATTTTCTGAACAAAGCCAAAATAGGACTGCCAAAGAAATGCTTAATGCAACACAAAAGGTCACCAATATCCTTCAAGATAATTCAAAAAGAGGGGCTTGGGGAGAAAAAGCTGCTGACGATCTATTAAAAAGTATGGGCTTAATAGAAGGTAAATCATATCAAAAGCAACAGACTTTACCATGGAAATCAGAGGATGAATCACTTTTAAAACCTGACTTTGTTTTCAATATTGATGGCCAAGACAAATTATTTATTATGGATGTAAAATTTCCTTTAAGCCATTACTACAAAATGTATGACGAAAATGGAAATCAAGTTTTTGATGTAGACAATCAAAAGAAATTATATCTTTCAGAATTTAGAAAAAGGATTGTTGAAGTCAGCAAATATGTAAATACTTCAGAAAATACAATTGACCTTGCAGCTATGTTTATTCCTGTAACAGGAATTTTAGATGAAACTCTAAAAATGGATTCTGAGATAGTTGATTATGCAATGAAATATAAAGTTGTTCTTGTATCTCCTGCCAGTTTTTATGCATTAATAAATTTCTTAAAATATTCTGAAACGATTTTTAAGGTTTCCAAGGAACAGAAAGAAATTATTAAAATTTTTGGTTCATTAAAAGAGCAGTGGGGTAAATATGAGGCTTCTTTTGAAAAAGTTGAAAATAAATTAAATCAACTTTCAAATGAAATTGATACTGTAAAAAATACTAGGACCAAAGCTATGAGTCGTGAACTGAATAAAGTTGATAACATATTAAATTCTAATTCTATAGAAGAATCTGATTAGAAGAGTTTACATACCCGCACAAATCACAATTTGAAGACGGCTCAGGAATTTCATTAGAGTTAAGCAATTTATATATTTCTAATAATACAGCTTCAACCCAAGAAAAATCGCCTGCATGCTTCAATACTGTCACTTGGAAATCAAGCATATTATTAAATTCTTGCTTATCTTTAAAAGCATTAGCATAAACAATATAGCAATCATTTGATACTTGAAAACCCTTATTAAATAAAATCCATTGATATATTTCTAATTGCCTTTTATATATTTTCCCACCTTCCCATACGTCACTAAAATCGTTAATAGGATGGAAAACATTATTTGATGATTTTGATGTAGATTTATAATCAACAACAACAATATCCCCATTTTCATAAATCCATAAATCATCTACAGCACCAAATACTTCTATATCGGTTCCGACAAAATCTACTCTTACACCTTGAAAATTTTGCCTCCATATATCTAATTCATTATGAGAATATGGTATGGCATTTATTCCATATTTTTCCATTAATGGATGCTGCCTTTTCTCTCTTCTATATTTATCAAATTCATTTTTGAATAAATTATCTACAGCTGAATTAAGATTAAATGGTATCTGTGATGGCTTTTTTAAACCTAATCTTCTATTGGTATAAAAACACTTTTTGCATTCCAGGTATTCATCTATAGCTGATCTGCTTAAAGGGAACTTTGAGTTAGTGTAAGCTCCAGGTTGATAGGTATACCTAATGTTTTTAGATTTCATCATATTTTTATACATAAAACTATGATACCAATTACCCACTAGAAAAAGACTAAATATAATAATAGAATAAGAATCTTGTTGATGGGGCTGTAGCTCAGTTGGTAGAGCATCTGCTTTGCAAGCAGGGGGTCAGGAGTTCGAGCCTCCTCAGCTCCACCATTAATTTAAACCTAAAATCTTTTCTGCTAATATTTTAAGGTATTTTAATC
>JACETA010000045.1 GCA_013911545.1 Chloroflexota bacterium
GCCCCGGGAGGGAGTTGAACCCACAACCTGCTGATTACAAATCAGCTGCTCTGCCATTGAGCTACCGAGGCAAATTATTGAATTGCATTAACGCTTCATCAAAAATAACTTTCAATGGAATATTATGCACTTTTGATAAATTCTTGCAATCCTCGTATTCAGGATATGCGCCAATTACTTCACCTGAGTCTAATTTTATTTTTAAATTTATTTTCCCATACTTTGTTAAAACAGTCTCAATTCTTCTGTCAAAAGCTTCTCTTTTAGTTTTAAAAATCCTTACACCAAAAGTAGATGTTTCTCTCTTCAAGAGATCTATGACTTTGTTAGTCAACTTATTTGAACATAAAACAGAAATTTTATATGCGGGCCTTCCTTTTTTCATAAGAATATTTTGAGCCCAAACATCATTAACTCCTAATTCTAAAATTTTATCAAATACAAACGAAATAAATTCGGAAGACATATCATCAATATTGGTTTCTAAAATATTTAATAAATCTAAATTATGATTAGAAGATAGTAAATTAACCGAAATAGAATTTGATGAATTCTCAAAATCCTTAGTTCCGGCACCATAACCAATTTTTTTTATTGTACCCTCAATCTCATCAATATGATTAAAGTTTTTTAGCAGACTTATTCCTGTAGGAGTACACATTTCAAAGTTTGGAATTTTTTTTGAAGTATAAATTGGAATAGCTAAATTCCTTATTAAATTTAATGACACTGGCGCTAAGCTACTGACCATTCCATGATCAATTTCTATTTCTCCCTGAGAGAATGGTATCCCCGAATGATATAAATTTTCTACATTTAAAAATTCAAGACATTTGTAGAAACAAACAATATCAAAAACTGTATCAAAATTTCCAAGCTCATGAGGTTTAACATTAATTTCTTTATGAACTTGTTCCTCAGATTCTTTTAATAATTCAATGGTTTCATTAAAATTTTTGTAAACAAATTTTTCATCTTTTATTAAATTGCCAAAATTTTTTAACTCATCCCAATCAAAATTTTTATTTAGATTTTTCGGAAGTATAGGTTTAATTAAACTACAATTATTTACACCTCTTGTTACTTTTTTAACATCAAAAGACAACCCGTCATCAATTTTTCTTAAAAAATCTTTTAATATTTTGGGTTCAATACCTAAATCTATTAGAGATCCAATTAGCATATCTCCGCTTACACCAGAATAAAAATTAAAGTATAGAAAATTTTTATTTTTTACTTTCATGAGCTCTACTTAAATTACCTGACTTAAAAAACATTAAATCTAGAGAAACAAATTTAAATCCAAAACTTTTAAAATTATTAACAATGTTTTTTCTTATTTCATAATTGTTAAATTTTTCAAAATCATTCTCTTGGGCTTCAATTTTTGCAAGATCTCCGTGGATTCTAACTCTAAAATTAACAAAACCTAGACTTGAAAGGTAATTTTCTGCTTCTTCAATTCTCTTCAAAATATCCATATTGATTTTAACTCCATGCGGAACCCTTGAAGATAAGCAAGGTTGCGCTGGCTTATCCCAATTAGGCAACCCTAATTCTTTTGCGATTTGACGAATTTCATTTTTATTTATTTTACATTTAACAAGAGGGCTTACAATATTTTTTTTCTTAGCTGCATCAATTCCGGGACGTATATCACTTAAGTCATCAAAATTTGTTCCATTAAACACTACGCTAAAATTTTCTTTAATTAATATTTCTTCTAATTTTTCATAAAGCTCAAATTTGCAATAAAAACATCTATTAAGATCATTTTTTAAATAATTATCATTATTAAATTCTTCAGTAAATATAGGTTTGAAATTCCAATCATATTTTTGAGCCAAATTTAATGCTTTTTCATATTCTTTTTTATTTAGGCTTGGAGAAACAGCAATAACTACAAGAGATTTATTTTTTCCTAAAACTTTATTACAAATATAAGCAACTAGCGAAGAATCTATTCCTCCACTGTAAGCAATAATTGCACTTGGATATTTGGAAATATAATTTTCTAGATTTTTAATTTTTGTTGAAAGAGATATGGTATTTGATGTGTAGTTAACCAATTGTCAACTAAGCATCTTTTTTTGATTCAACTTTAGAATCTTGAATGATTTCGATTTTGTCTTCTATTATATCTAGCTCAATGATGTCCCCAGGCAGATAAGAGTCTTTAAGAAATTCTTCAGAAAGAATATTTTCTATTTGGTCTTGTATTAGCCTTCTTAATGGTCTGGCTCCAAATTTAGGGTCATACCCATTATCTACCAAATAATTTCTTACATTGTCAGATACTTGCAAAACATACCCATTATCAAGCACTCTAGACTGCAATTCATTAAGAAGCAGATCGACAATTTCTAAAATATTTTCTTTTGCTAATGGATGAAAAACTTGCACATCATCAATTCTATTTAAGAATTCAGGTTTAAAAAATCGTTTAACTTCATCAAGGACTTTGGTTTTCATTTTTAAATAATTATCATCTCTCAAATTATCTGGAGAGGAGTTTGAAAAACCAAGTGAGCTATCATCTTTTATAAGATCAGACCCTAGATTGCTTGTCATAACAATTAGAGTATTTTTGAAATCAACTCTCCTTCCTTTTGAGTCAGTAAGAAACCCATCTTCAAAAATTTGCAAAAGTATATTAAAAACATCTGGATGTGCTTTCTCAATCTCATCAAGTAGGATAGTGGTGTAAGAATTTCTTCGAACAGCTTCAGTTAATTGACCTCCGTCTTCGAATCCTACATATCCAGGGGGAGAGCCAATCAATCTAGCAACAGTATGTCTTTCCATGTATTCAGACATATCGAGCCTAATCATTTTATCCTCTTCTCCATACATGAACTCAGATAACTTTTTAACCAAGTGAGTTTTACCAACACCAGTTGGTCCAAGAAATAGAAAGCATCCAATGGGCCTTGAAGGGTCCTTAATTCCACTCCTAGCTCTTCTAACAGCCATTGAAATTGATTGAATTGCATCTTTTTGACCTGAAACTTTTGATGTAAGAGATTTTTCCATATCAAGTAATCTTTGTTTTTCTTCAGTTCCTAGTCTTGTAACAGGAATTTTAGTCCACATACTTACAACTTCAGCGATATCGTCTGGAGTAACTTCTATAGAGTCACCAGTTGACTTCTCCCAATTATCTTTAAGTTTTAATGTTCTTGATTCTTGTTTTATTTCATCGTCTCTTAGTTCAGCAGCAATATCATAATCCTGATCTCTCATGGCTTTTTCTTTTTTTATTTTTATTTCATCTAATTTATCGGTTGCCTTTCTTAAATTTTCAGGAATAGTATTTTTATCGATTTTTACTCTTGATCCTGCTTCATCGATTAAATCAATTGCTTTATCTGGCATAAATCTGTCAGCAATATATTTATCAGCAAGAAGGGATGCAGTTTTAATAGCTTGATCGGATATAACTAAACCGTGATGGTCTTCATATTTACTTCTTACGCCCATTAAAATTTCAATAGTTGAATCTACAGAAGGTGGATCAACTTTAACTGGCTGAAACCTTCTTTCTAATGCAGGATCTTTTTCAACGTTTTTTCTATAATCACTTATTGTTGTTGCACCTACAATTTGAATTTCGCCACGAGCTAATGCTGGTTTTAATATATTTGCAGCATCTACCGCACCTTCAGCTGCACCTGCACCAACAATAGTGTGCATTTCATCAATAAAAACAATGCAGTCTTTGCTACTTTTTAGCTCTTTAATTATTTTTTTTAATCTATCTTCAAATTCACCTCTATATTTTGTTCCTGCTACCAATGAACCTATATCGAGCGTAATAACTCTTTTTGAGCTAATAAGTTCTGGAACATTTTGATCAAAAATATTTTGAGCTAACTTTTCTACTATTGCAGTTTTGCCAACGCCTGGTTCTCCAATTAAAACAGGGTTATTTTTTGTTCTTCTGCATAAAATTTGAATTACCCTTCTCATTTCATCGTCTCGACCAATAACTGGGTCAAGTTTAGATTTTTTTGCAAGTTCAGTTAAGTCGGTTCCTAGTTCATCTATAAGAGGAGTTTTAGATTTAGGTTTTGAAGTAGAAGGGATTCGTGAAGACACGTTTTCAGATAATATTTTTTCAGCTTCGATTCTAACCTCTTCTAGATTAGCACCAAGATTTTCTAATACACCTGCAGCAACACCGTCACCTTCTCTTAAAATTCCGATTAAAATGTGTTCAGTTCCAATATAATGATGATTAAGTTTCCTTGCTTCATCAACAGCCAGCTCAATTACTTTTTTTGCTCTATCAGTTAATCCTACATCTTCTCTCTTTGGGTTATCGTCTTGGCTAACAATAAATTCTACTGCAGTTCTAATCCGCTTTCCATCAATCCCAAGAACTTCTAATACCCTACTAGCTATCCCTTCTGGCTCTCTAGAAAGTCCTAATAAGATATGCTCTGTACCAATGTAACTGTGGTTAAATCTTTGAGCTTCTTCTTGGGCAACTGCTAACACTTTTCGAGCTCTTTCAGAAAACTTTTCAAACCGACTTGGCATCAAATCCTTTCACACAATTTAAAATTTATTATAACAGGAAATCAGTCAGATGGTGAAAAATAAATTTTAAAATTTCTTTGTTTGTGAGTGTTAATTTTTTTCTTCAGAATTTTCTTCTACGTTATCTTCAGAATTTTCTTCTACATCTACGTTATCTTCAGAATTTTCTTCTACGTTATCTTCAGGATTTTTATCTTTAGGGTTAGTGCTTTGACTTGAATCACCTTCCTCAGTATCAGGATCATTAATTTCTTTATCGAGTAATAATGATAAGCCTAGCCTTTTCCTTTCTTCTTCAATTTTTATTATTTTCACTTCAACTTCTTGGCCTTCACTTACTACATCCGAAGGTACATCAATCTTATCGTAGCTTAATTCACTAAGGTGAATAAGCCCTTCTAGTCCACCTTTAACTCTTGCGAAAGCTCCAAAGCTTGCCAATTTAGTTATAGTTCCTTTCATAATAGTTCCAACCGAAACATCACTAGAAATCATATCCCAAGGTTCAGGCTGAAGTCTTTTTAAACTTAATGCAATTCTAAGATTTTCAAGATCGATTTTGATAATTTGAACATCCAATGAAGTTCCAATTTGTACAAAATTTTCTGGGTCTAAAACAGTGTCCCAAGATAATTCAGATATATGTATTAGCCCATCAGCTCCATCCATCTCGACGAATACTCCAAATTTAGAAGTCCCCAAAACCTTCCCTTTAACAACATCACCAACGTGCAGATCTTTAATTCTTTCAGACTTTAATTTCAACTTAACTGCTTCAAGTGCAGCACGCTCAGAGAAAATTGCTCTATTTCGCCTTCTATTTAATTCAGTAATTCTAAATTCAACAGCCATCCCAATAAAGCCAGGCTTAGGTGGCCCAGACGGTGTATAAAGTTCTCTTGCAGGGCCTATTAGTTGAGACAACGGAACAAATCCTTGGACTCCCTCACATTCCACAACTGCCCCTCCCTTATTACTATCAACAATCTTACCAATCAGGGTCTTGCCTTCTTGGCGAGCTACATCAAGAGTTTTCCAGCCCTGTTCACCCCTTGCCCTATCAACAGAAAGCAGAATAGTTCCTTCTTGTGTTTCAGGAAAAATTACATAAGTTATTAACGTTTTACCCTTTTCATATGTTTCAGTATTGGTAAGGGATCTCATTTCATTTTTAGGAACAAATCCTTCTGATTTTTGCCCTAAATCAATAACAAGTCCATTATCTTGAATGTTTATTACTGTTCCGTCAACAATTTCACCTCTTTCTAGAATTTCTTTAGGAGAAAATTCTTCAATTAGGGACTCCATAGTATCAACAGTAGAATTGTTAACTGGAGTGCTTTCTTGGGTAGTACTTGATGCTTCTGATGGGATTTCTTCGTTAATGTTCATAATTTAAATATTTCTGTCATTAAAATTTTGTTAAATTTTACGGTTTGTTTATTATTTGTCTCTCGGCGGTGACTTATTTTCCCACATAAATGCAGTATCGTCAGCGCTAAAATGTTTAACTTCCGTGTTCGAAATGGTAACGGGTTGTTCCATAATGCTTGAACTACCGAGAGAATTATATATTTTATTTTCTGGTCGCGGGGGACGGACTCGAACCGTCGACCTTTGGGTTATGAGCCCAACGAGCTGCCGCTGCTCCACCCCGCAACTAAATATAAGCGAATAATCACAAGTTGATTTTCTTAATGGGTCAAACCCTCGGACCATTAGTATTGCTTAGCTCAAAATGTTACCACTCTTACACATGCAACCTATCAACCCTGTAGTCTTCAGGGGGCCTTACTCTCATATAGAGATGGGAAATCTTATCTTGAGACAGGCTTCGCACTTAGATGCTTTCAGCGCTTATCCTTAATAGACATAGCTAC
>JACETA010000046.1 GCA_013911545.1 Chloroflexota bacterium
AACCGATAAAGTATCTCATTAAATTTTTAAATACATAAAAATATATAAATTTACTGTAGAATAAATTTATGGATTTAATAAAAAAATATTTTAATCAGTATTCAATGGATGCTATTGGCTATGCTGGATCTGCATTAATAGGAGCTGGTTTAGGTTTTGCATTTTGCAAATTAATTTAAATTATCTTAAAAAATAAAACTCAATATTGATTTAATAACTAGATAGAATAAATAAATTAATGATATTGGAATTGAAATCATAATTAATATTATTATTAATATCCACCAGCCAGAAATCTTTTTAAACCCCATATAATTATAAGAAAAATTTAATTCAGGGTTATTTAAAGAATTTCCATCCGAATTTTCTTTCTCTTCAAATATTTCATCAATTTTTGAATTAGGCACTAATTTTGCTTTATTATTGTTGTCTTTATTATTCATCTTTGTTTAAATCAGACATTTCCATAAATGTGTCTCTGTTAATTTCTTTTTCCTCTTCGAGAGACTTAGAGTCAGCAGAAAATAAATTTAAAAGTATTACCCCAGCAATTATAAGTATTAACCCAAATATGGCTTGCCATTGAAGTGATTGTGAATAAATAAAATAACTTACTATTGCAACTATAGCTATCCCCATTGCGGACCAAATCGCATAGACAATTCCAATTGGAAAATAATCTAATGTAAAAGTCATTAAATAGGTTGAGAATATATATAACCCAATGATAATTATGCTTGGAATAGGTTTAGTAAAATTTTTAGAAATTGGAAGCATAAGGGTCCCTGTTACTTCAAATATAATTGCAAAAAATAAATATATGTATCCTAAATGCATTTTAAATTAACTATCTTGCCTTTTAACCTTTTTTCTAATTCTAATTCTTTTTTTCTTTGTAAAACTCGAATCTTTTTTCTTTTTGAAATCTGAACCCTTTTTCTTTGTATGGTCTGAATCTTTTTTCTTCGTGGTGCCTGAATCTTTTTTCTTTTTGAAACCCGAACTCTTTTTCTTTTTGAAACCCGAACTCTTTTTCTTTTTGAAATCTGAACCTTTATTATTTTTATCTTGATTTTTATTATTTAATAATCTTTCTATTGATTTCCATATTCTAGAATCTTTGGGGGTTAAAAAACTTACTGCTTCACCTACAGAGCCAGCTCTAGCAGTCCTGCCAATCCTATGTATAAAATCTTCAGATGCTTGAGGCATATCATAATTTATTATGTGCTCTATATGGGGCACATCTAGGCCTCTTGAAGCAATGTCAGTAGCAACAAGAATCCTAAATCTTTCATCTCTAAAATTTTGCATGATTTTTGATCTTTTATTTTGCCTCATCCCACCATGCAGAGCATTTGATTTAATAGAGCTAGCCTTTAATTTTTTTACAACTTTATCAGCACCTATTTTAGTTTTTACAAAAATAAGTATTGATCCTTCTCTCTCTTGAATTTGTTCAATAAGTACATTAATTTTTTCATTTGGAATTGTATTTATAACTCTCTGCTTAATATTTGTTTCTAATACCTCATTATTTTTTATTGATATTCTTGAAGGATTATTTAAGTATTTCGTTGAAATTTTTTGTATTTGAGGAGGTAAAGTTGCTGATAATAAAATCATCTGCCTTTTTTTATCTGTAAATTTTAGGATCATATCCACTTGATATCCAAAACCCATATCAAGCATCCTGTCCATTTCATCTAAAACCACTAATGAGCAATTTTTTAAGTTAAGTGACCTTCTTTCTAGATGATCGTTTATTCTGCCAGGGGTCCCAATAATTATTTGAGGGTTACTTTTTAATTGGTTTATTTGAGAATAAATACCTTTTCCGCCAATAAGATTAATTGCTTTAAATGGTTTGCCGTGCTCGAGAAAAATTTTAACAACATTAAAAACTTGTTCAGATAACTCTCTTGTTGGGGTTAAAATTAAAAATCTTGAATTAACGTTTGTTTTTAATTTTTCTACTATAGGCAATACATATGAAATTGTTTTCCCTGACCCAGTTTGCGCAGTTCCTAAAATATCAGCACCACTAAGTGCAAGAGGTATTACTTTTTCTTGTATAGGTGTAGGGCCATCAAATTTTAATCCTTTTAAGATTTTTAATGATTCTTCTGAGAGTCCCAATTGGTCAAAGTTTTGCATTTAAATGATTATATATTAATTAGGCAACGAAATATTTATTAAATTTATTATTGTGAAATTTATATACAAATTTGTTAGAAGCCAATAAAAATTAATATAATTTGATAATGAATAAAATATTTATAAAACTCTTTTTAGTTGTATTAATTGTCGGTTGCTCATCAGAAGTTACTAACCAAAATGATAAAGATATTTTTGATGGCACGTATGACAATGTTATTTTTACTAAAGATTCCTTCGCTTTATTAGAATTCAAATTTATCAAAGAATATGATGTTGCTGAACTGCCAGAGGCAATTGAAGCTCATTATGGCTTTTTTAAAAGAAGAGAATTTGAACTAAGGTTCTATCCATCAAATGAATTGGCAAAATCATCAGGGGTTTTTTTTGCTGATGAAGTTACTGGGAAAGATGCAATCATAAAAAAGGCCGATTCATCATGGAAAGAAGGTATTAAAGATAGGATGACAAGTGGGGTTTTTGGCAATAAAGGAAATTCTCCTAAATATATGGATTACGTTATTTTGGGAAATATGATTGTTTTGTGTCCTATAGAAATATCAAGCTCCGAGATTGGAGCTGGTGAGCCTCTTGATAATTGCAGGTTACTTTTATCTAATTTGCCTGAAATAAATCAATTAAACTAATGGAGATATTTTGAAAATAGCAAAAATTGAAACCTTTATAATTTCAAGGTTTTTAGTTGTCAGGGTGACTGATGAGAATGGGATTCAAGGTATAGGAGAATCATGTTATTGGTCATACCCCAAATCTACTGAAGCAACAATATTATCTTTTAAAGATTCTTTAATAGGCATGGATCCTAGAAATACTAATCATATTTGGAATTATTTATGGAGATATAATTCTTCCTTCAGAAGCAACAGTATAAGTAGTGCAGTAAGCGCAATAGATATGGCTCTGTGGGATATCAAGGGTAAGAGACTTCAGGCGCCAGTTTGGGACCTTTTAGGTGGAAAAGTAAGAAATAAAGTTCGAGCTATTGCTCAAGGTATAAATGGAAATACTCCTGATGAATTTGCAGAGAAAGCAAAAAAAGTTAAAGAACAAGGCTTCACTGCCTTAAAACTTACACCTATGCCTAATGATTGGCCTGATTATTCTTATTCAAAGCTAATAGATTTATCTGTAAAAATTGTTCAAGCTGTACGAGAAAAAGTTGGTTTTGATTTTGATATTGGAATTGAAATACATAGAAATATGAGACCTCATGAAGCAATAGTTTTCTGCAATGAAGTTGAAAAATTTAGACCATATTTTATTGAAGACCCAATTGTTCCTGATTCAGTTTTATCGATGTCTAATCTTTCAAAAAAAGTAAACTTACCTTTGGCAGTCGGAGAAAGAAATGCTGGGGTTTGGGAATTCAAAGAGTATGCTGAACTTGTAAGGCCTGGGTTTTTTAAACCCGATGTTGCAGTTGCAGGTGGAATAACAGGTGTTAAAAAGATTTCAGATATTGCGGAAGCACATCATATAAAAATTTGCCCTCACAATTTTCAGGGGCCTATAGCAACCGCAGCCTGCATTGCGCTTGCTGTTTCTTCTCCAGCATGGGATGTTCAAGAGTCTGTTGATGAAAACCTCCCCCCGAGAAGGGATTTAACTGACGAAATAATTGCTCTAAAAGATGGATGGTACTATCCATCAGATAAACCTGGATTAGGGTTAAATTTTAATGAAAAATCTATTGAAAAATATCCTTTTGATCAAGCTAATTACCCCCCTGAGTTAAGAGAAGATGGAAGCGTAGCTCTTAATTAAGGTACCTTTTTTGCCAAAATTCACTAATTAACAATAATATAATCATTAAAATTAATCCTTGAAAAGCACTTATTCTTACTCCAATTTCTGGTAAAAATATTGAGCAAATTATACCAACATTTAATGCTCCAAATGGTTGCATGCCAATTGTGGTCGAAAGAAATCCCATTGCAGACCCCCTTAAATTTGAGGTAGTTCTATCAACTATAATTACGCTTTGCATTGTGCTAAATCCTGCTACCCCCAAACCACCTAAAAATAAAAGTATTAAAGATAAAAAATAAATGTCAGATAAAGAAAAGATAAATATTGAAATAAAAAATATAAATGACCCGGATATAAATAATATTGATTGAAGTTTTCGATTTTTAACTCCTGCAATTAGTAATGATCCTAGAAGGCAACCAGCGCCTTCAGCTCCAACAAGAATCCCAAGAAGAGTAGGATTTATTTTTAATACAGTTTCTCCTATTACTGGAACCATACTTGTTGTTGGGAATGCCCAGATATTACAAACAATAGTGACAACCAAAACAGTTCTAAACATATGATTTTTTATCAAAGATTTAAATGGGTTCTGAGCCTCTTCCTTTTCAACCTCTTTTTCGTAATCATCAATATTAGTTAATCTAAAAATTAACAAGGACAATAAAAATGAAAACATATAAAAAGTTCCTGAAAAAATAAAGGAATAATTTAAAAAATAATCAATCATTAGGCCAGCAAGAATTGGGCCAATAAATCTTCCAAAATTTGAAATTGTTAAATCTAAACCTATCCCAAGTGATATATTTGAATCTTTTAATATATCACCCATAAATGATCTCCTGGAAGGAAATTCAAATGCCCAGCCAAGACCAGATAGAAAAGACAATGAAAGTAAATGCCATACTTCAATGTAATTGGAAACCATCAAAATAAAAGCGCTAAAAGAGGAAAAAATAAAAATAATTGTAGAAAAATTTATAAAAAACCTTTTATCAAATTTGTCTGCATACCTCCCAATAATCCAACCTACAACTAATAACGGAGCAACCCTTAAACCTGAATTTAAAGCAACGAGTAAAGCGCTTTCACTTAATTTAAAAATAATATATGCAGATACTAATACTTCAAAAAATCTGCAAAAAGAACTAATTCCACCAATTATCCATGTTGGAGCAAACCCTTTAGTTTTTATTGTTTGGGTTAACCTAGTGTCATTGAGCACAATTCTAATCCCTAAAAAAAATGAAGTTAAAAACCGCAACAACAATTAAAATAAATACAGATATGAATCCTATTGTAGCTATTGTGCTAAAGTTCATTTTGAAAATTTTACAGGCAATTGACCCATTCTTAAAGCTAATTTATTAATTGATCTTTCAAAAAACCATGCCATCCCAGTGTGAATATCATCGTTAAATGGCTCAAGCCATTTCGATTCTAATCCGTCTAGGCCATAATAACTTCCTAGAACTGATCCTGAACTGGCGCCAAAGCTATCAGTGTCTGCGCCTTGAGAAACTTGGATGCATATCCCTTCGGATGTATTATTAGCAAAAATAAATGAGTTCATCATCATTCCTATTTCTTGGTATATTCTGCAATGTCCATATTCCTTGAGTAGCTTATTAATTCTTAAATATCCATCTTCCCAATTTTCTGCCTTTTGAATTTCCTCAAAGCATAATTTTGATCTTAAAAAAAATCTGCTTTTTTGTGGAACATATTGCAATGCAGTAGAAATTATTTCATATTTATCTTTCAATACTAATGAGCAAGAGATTAGTGCTGCTATAAACATTGTTCCATAAATTCCAGTCCTATTATGAGTAAAACTTGCATCTCTTGCTGCTAATTCAGATGCTAATTCAGGGTTGCCGGGAAGGGCATAACCATATGCATCTGCTCTTATTGCTGCGCCACAAAGCTCATCCCCGGGATTTAGATAATCATTAATTGCATCAAGTCTTTTTTTAAAATATTCATTATTTTTAGATTTTCCAATTCCACCTTTTGATAAAAAATTGGATCTTGATATTGAGTCTAAAGAGTTTAGGCCTATATTTAATAACCTAGTTCTTTCGGGCCCAAAAGTAGTATTGATAGGAAGGTGATGAATCCAGAGCTCTTCCATATTTTCATGAGTAAATTCAATGCCATAATTTTCAAGAATAAGCATGCCCATTATTGTGTAATTTATATCATCGTCAGGCGCAACATAATTTATGTTTTCCTTTGTGGTTTCGATATGAGATGGGTGAACTCTTGGTAAAAATTCTTTTATTGACCCTGATACATAATCATTTAAAGGCCATTGGTTTGATTGTTTAAGAGCATTCTTTATCTCTTCACCTGTAAGAGATGCTTCAAGAGGCTTTCCTAATATGCATCCACATACAGACGCCTTAAAAG
>JACETA010000047.1 GCA_013911545.1 Chloroflexota bacterium
CCTTATTTCAATTGCATTTTTAGCCTTGTTAACAAGTGTAGTTTCATCAAAAAAGGATTTATCAAAATTTAGAATTGTGCCTCTTTTAGAAACAATAGATGATTTGAAAAATGCTAATAAAATCTTAAGTAAATTTTGGAATGAAATTTATTCTGAAAATAGTTTAGTTGAGGTAATGATTGGTTATTCTGATTCTAATAAGGATGGCGGATTAATAAAATCTCAATGGAATTTATTTTCTTCCCAAAAGGAAATATATAATTTATCTAAACAATTAAAATTAAATTTAGTTCTTTTCCATGGTAGAGGAGGCTCGTCTAGTAGAGGCGGAGGGCCAGCTGGTGAAGCTATTTTATCTCAACCCTTAGAAACAATTAATGGGAAGATAAAAATTACACAACAAGGCGAAGTGATTTCAGATAATTTTGCTAATGCTGATCTTTCTGAAACAAATTTAAAAATTATTCTTTCTTCTGTTGTTGAGGCATCTATTGATGGAAACTTAAATACCAAAGAAAATAAAATTTGGCATAATATAATGGACTACTTGTCAGATGAAAGTTATGAACATTATAAAGAATTTATTTCTCAGAATAACTTTTTCGAATACCTTACAAAGGCAACCCCATTAGAAGAACTTGCACAAATGAATATTGGCTCACGTCCATCAAAACGAAGAGGGGGGCTGAATGGCATTGAAGACTTAAGAGCAATACCATGGGTTTTTTCTTGGACTCAATCAAGACAAATAATACCTGGCTGGTATGGATTTGGTCATTCAATTGAAAAAGCATTTAAAAATGGTCATAAAAATGAAATTTTAGATATGTATAAAAACCTTAAATTTTTTAGGACGCTTGTATCAAATATAGAAATGAATTTAGTTAAAACTGACTTGAATATAAGCAGGGCTTATGTTGAAAATTTATATATTGATGGAATAAACATTTTTGAGCAAATTGAAAAAGAATATTCAAAATCAGTGAAATATTTATTAGAAGTTACCCAAAGCAATGAACTATTAGAATCAAATAGTACTCTAAAAAAAACTTTAGCAGTCAGAGAATCCTATATTCTTCCCCTTAATATCTTTCAAATAATTTTATTAAAAAAATTAAGAACAGACCCTGAAGATTACAAATTGCTAAGAAGATCTTTATTGCTTACCATAAATGGAATTTCTGCAGGACTAAAAAATACTGGATAAAATTGACCAAATCTAATCTTTGATAAAAAATTACAATATGGATATCAATAAAATAGATCAATGGATAATAGGAAATTATTGGGTAGCATCTCAAATTAATCAATTAAATGAAAAGCTGTCTATTGATATCGGCCCAAGATGGGCAACCTCTGAAAATGAAAGAAAAGCTGCTGATTTTATAAAATCATATTGGGATGACTGTGGGTTAATAACGAATCATGAAGAATTTTCTATAAAAACCTATGAATTTAATTCTTGTAAATTAGAAATTAATGGCAAAGAAATTGATTCAAAGCCATATCATAGATGCCCTTCAACAAATTTAAATAATTACCTGATTGATCTGGGTCATGGAACTAAAAGAGAAGTAGATGATTCAGGAAGTGAAGTTGAAGAAAAGATTGCAGTTATTTTTAGAAAACACGAACCATTTACTGAGCAAGAAACAATAAGCAAGAGAGTAAATTATATAAGTCAAAAAGGTGCAAAAGCAATAATTATTGGAGATCCAAAAATTGGTAGGCGCATGGAGTATTCTTCGGTTTGGGATACTAGAGACCCAGATTCAATTGACCCTCCACTACCTATTATAAATACCTCAAGTGAACATTTATTACTCTTAAAAAAATTTGCTGCTTCTGGTTTTAAAGCAAAATTAAATGTTTCTACAAATTTTTATGACTCTAAAACTTCAAATGTTGTTGCTGAGATACAAGGGTCTATAAAAAATGAGTTTATTGTTATGTGTGGCCATCATGACACAGTTTTTGATACTCCTGGCGGAAATGATAATACTTCTGGTGCAATATCAGTAATTGAAACAGCTAAAACTATAAAAAGAACAATAGATAAATTTAATATAAAACCTAAAATTGGTTTTAGATTTATAACTTTAAGTGCTGAAGAGCAAAGACTTCAAGGTTCATTTCATCATGTTCAAAATAACTATTCAGAAATAAAACCAAAATTTGTTTTAAATTGTGATGAATTATCAACAGGAAGCTTGAAAGGTATTGTATTAGGTTTTCCGCATTTAAGAAATTTTATTCAGGAGCATTTAAATACATTAAATGAAGATTTAAAAGTGCATGTTATGTCTCAAATTGATGGGCATTCAGACCATTTCCCATTCTTAGAATCTGGTATCGATGCTTCTCATCCATGGAGGTGGAGGTATTTTGGTAGATACCCATCTTGTGAATTTCATCATGAAGAGCCTGATACATTCGATAAATTAAATGTTAAAGATTTGAAATATTATGTTTCTTCATTTTCCAGATTATTTATCAGGTTGTGCTTAACAGATCCAAAAGATTGGCCAAAAAATAACTTAACAAAAAAAATAATCAGATCTAGGCTTGATAAAGAAAAAGATTTTGAAATTAGAACAAGTTAAATTAATTGTTAATATTTTCAATAACGAAATTGCAATTTAACTGTCCTTCAATTTCATCATACCCTGGGCAAAATAAAATAAAATTGTCATAAATTAAATAACTCATATATTTAGGAAGTAAAGTACCTAGGTCACTCATTCTAATTCTGTCTTTCAAACCTTCTTCCCATAAGGTGCAATCTTTAGATATACAGCCATTTTTACCAGTAATGTTATCTGCATAGTCTTTTCCTAATTTAATTGCATCTTCATGATTGCTGTAAAATCTTATTTCATAATCTTCAAATTCTCCCAAGTTATTTTTTATAAAACCAAAATAAGCTGAATTTGAACCTGGCAAATCATTAATTTTATATTCTTTATTTTTTTTAAATCCAATATCTAAAAATTGTGAAATTGAAAAAATATTTCCCCTGTCAGATATTTTTTCGATAGTAACTTTCTGAGCTTCTTCTTGAGAACAAGATAAGATAAATATAAAAATTATTAAGAATATTTTTTTCATGGTTATATTTTAAACAATCAAATAAAATATTTAAATATGAAAATAATTGACTTAAAATGCGCAATAATTGGCAAATCTCCTGTAATAAGAATTGTTACTGATGAAGGTATTTCTGGTTTTGGTCAGACTGAATGGGCAAAATCATATTTGAAACCTTTTGTTTTATTTTATAAACCTTTAATAATTGGTGAAGACCCTACAAATGTAGAAAAAGTTATGAGTAAAATTAGAAGGCTTGGAGCCTTTAAGCCTTATGGTGCTGCAGTTAGTGCCATTGAGGTAGCTTTATGGGATATTGCTGGCAAAGCAGCCAATTTACCTATTTATAAGCTATTGGGTGGCAAGGTAAGAGATAGGGTACTTGTGTATAACGGGGGCATTAGATTTCCATTTGAAGGAAAAGATAGTCCTGAAAATTTCGCTAAAGATGTTTTAAAAATGAAAAATTTAAAAGAAGGTTTTTCTATAATAAAACAAGGCTTGTCCTTGCATGGCAGAATGGCAACTAATTATAAAGATTATTTCTATGGGGATGTTAGTTGGGATAATAATGGCAATGAGTCCTCGTTTACTGGAGGCTTTAGTCAAAATTTACCTCATGGAGCACAAATTACAGAAAAAGGATTTAATTACACAATAGATTGTATCTTGGCAATGAAGGAAGCTCTTGGTGATGAAGTAGGTTTAGCTCTTGATCTTGGTCCTGGAATCAATCCGAGTGATGCACTTAAGTTTGCAAGGGCAGTTGAAGAACTAAATATAATGTGGCTTGAAGATATGATAACGGGTGATTACACCCCATATGTTTTAGCTGATTTATACAGAGATGTTACTATAAATACTTCTACTCCAATTCATACTGGTGAACAGATATATTTAAGGCATAATTTTAAAGATTTAATTGATAAAAGGGCTGTGAATGTAATTGGTCCTGACCCATTAGATGTGGGTGGTTTATCTGAAACAAAGTGGATAGCAGAGTATGCAGATATGAATGGAATAATGATAGCCCCGCACGGAACAATTGATGGGCTTATAGGATTAGCTGCTCAAGTTCAATTAGCAGCAACATTACCAAAAAATTATATTGCTTTTGAATATTGCGTGCCATGTCATGATTGGTGGTATGACATTATAGATGGCCTCCCAAATCCTATAGTTAAAGATAGTTTCATTGATGTATGGGATAAGCCTGGTCTAGGGGTATCATTTAATGACGAAGCTAAAAAATATCTTAAAGAAGAAGATAAAGATTTTTTTGATTAGTTTTAATCTAAACTAAATTTTTCTACACTTTCTTCATCAATTTCTACGCCTAATCCTGGGTCATCAGGAACATGCAAATATCCTTTCTCAAATTTAAATGGATCCTTTTTTGAAATTTTATACCTTATTGGGTTTTCGCTTTGATCAAACTCCATTATTGGTTCTTGTGAAAGCTGATTAGGGAATGATGATATAGGTAAGTTAGTGAACGTTGATGCTAACTGTAATGACGCAGCGATCATAATTGAAGTGCCCCAAACATGCGGATAAACCTGTATGCCATTTGAATATGCGAGAGACTGCACATGTTTAAATTCAGTTATCCCACCAACATTCCCAACATCAGGTTGAGCTATATCAAAAGCGCTGTTATTAATAAAATCTTTAAATTGATATCTAGTTCTTAAACTCTCACCACCACTAATTCTTATTTTTGAATATCTCACCAATTCCTTGTATCCCTGAACGTCGAGACCCATTATTGGTTCTTCAAAGAAGAAAATTCCCATTTCATATAATTTATCAGATACATATTTAGCTGTCCGAAGGTCATAAGCCTGATTAGCATCTACAAATAATTTTGTTTTTTCATCAAGTGATTCTTTTACCTTTAAAATTCTTTCTAAATCTTTTTCTAAATCCAGCGCTCCAATTTTAATTTTCATAGCATTAAAACCTTTTTCTTGGTATAAATTTGCTTCTTTTATTCTTTCAGAAACCTCTTCATTAAAATCTTTCTTTGTGTAATATAATCCAGTCGCATATACATGAACTTTATCTTTGACTTTTCCGCCTAATAATACAGATACAGGAACACCTAGCTTTTTTCCTGTCAAATCCCATAACGCAATATCAATTGCACTCATAGCGCTACCACCAAGGCCAGGATAAATAATTGGATTGTTTAATTCATTAAACATGCCTGACCATATTTTTTCTCTTTCAAAAGGATCTTTGCCAACAACTGCATCTTTTAAAATATCTTTAAAAGCATTTATGCCACCCCAGCCTTCGCCCCATCCGCTCAATCCTTCATCTGTTTCTATTTTAACTATGCTTGCGGATCTTTTATCATTCCCACCGTTTCCCCACCAAAATGGTTCTTTGAGTTTTCCTTCGATCTGATAAGTTTTAATATTTGTAATCTTCATAGAAATTATTTTATTTCATAAAAAAAATTAATCATAATTTAATTATGTTCAAATTGCAGATTTAATATCATAACTTAATTTCACATTTGTATTTATTGGAAAATGAATTAATGCAGATATAAAGCCAAGAATAACGCAAAGCCACCATACTGGAGCATATGATCCATACAAGTCAAACATCCTACCTCCAAGCCATGAACCCAGAAAAGAACCTGCGTGATGAGACATTAATGTGAAACCAAATAACATAGAAGAATACTTATGCCCGAAAATATCTGTAATAATTCCGTTAGTTAAGGGAACAGTTGAAAGCCACAAAATTCCCAAAGTTGCTGAAAAAACGAGTACTGTAAATTCATTTTTTGGAGCCATAATAAAAGAAAGAAACAATAAAGATCTAAGAGAGTACAAAACGGATAAAAGATTCTTTTTTGAAATCCTTGACCCTAGATAACCAAAAGAAAGTGTCCCAAAAATATTAAATAATCCGATCAAAGCCAATGCAAATCCAGCTGTACTATCTTGCAAATTATTATCACTAAGAAATGCAGGTAAATGCGTTGATACGAATGTAACATGAAATCCACAAACAAAAAAACCAGTAGTTAGTAATTTATAACTTCTATTGTTAATAGCATTCTTTAAAGATTCATAAATAGTTTGGTCATTATTAATAAAATTCTGACTTGATGAATTTTTTGAAATTAGTATAGACATTATTAGTAG
>JACETA010000048.1 GCA_013911545.1 Chloroflexota bacterium
TAGATCCAGTAGATAAAATTTCAGTAAATTTTTTAATATCTTCATCTGATATTTCTAATTCTTTAGAAATTTTTAGTGAATCATAATTTATTAATTCAGCTATCATATGATCAAGATTTTTATAATTTACTGTTTCTTTTGATTCTGAAGCTTTATCTATAATTAATTTGGATACAGACTTAAATAATTTTGAAACTTTCTCAGGATGAATCCTTATCCAAGATGATGCATATCTTGTCATTTCAGTTTCCCGTGGATCAATTACAATGACTTTTTTTCCAGATCTATAAGCTTGCTTAGCATACATTGAAATAATATTTTGTTTTTCAGAGGGATTACCTAATGAGATAACAACATTGTCTGAATTAGGAATATTTTTAAGTTCGCCTTTACCTGAAGATGATCCAAGCCCAGCTTTCATTGACTTAAAGAGTTCATTATGAATATTTGAACCTAAATCAAAATCTTTAATTTTTAAATAATTTTTGAAAAATACTTTTGCGGCATAAAAATCTTCATTTGAAGACCTAGGACTTAAAACTACAGATATATTTCTAGGATTAAAATTCTTAATTAAATTTGAGGCTTCAACAATACCTTCGTCATAATCAATTTTTTCATTATTTAAATAAATACTATTTAATTTTTTTTCATTAACATAATCATAAGCAAATTTACCTCTCATGCATGTTTGGCCCTGATTTGCCTCTCCTGCTAAATCACCAATTTGCCTTATGACCTTATTAAATTTATTTGTTTCTGTGATCAATTCACAACCAACTGGACAATTTGAACAGACAGTTTTTGTTTTCTTTTCAAATTTTTCCCATTTATAGTCTCTTTCAACAAGTGCTCCTGTTGGGCACATATCAATACATGCACCACAAAATTCACACCCTGATTCTAATAGAGAATTTCCTGCTGCAGTACCTACTATTGCTATCCCGGACCTTTGCTTCAATGTTAAAGCATTATCAACCCTGACTTCATCGCATACTCTTACGCATCTAACACATACAATGCATAAGTTATAGTCTCTATCATAAAATGGATCATCCTGATGTATTGGTAGATCTCTCCTGTTGTAATTAAGTGGAGTTGTCATCTCAAGCTCGGTACTTCTTATTGTATCTTTTAATTCACATCTTTCATTCTTTGGGCAAGTTGTACATCTATCTGTAACTGAAACGTGCCTTTGACATACATCTTGAGGACCGCAAAGCTCTATTCTGTGACAAGTAAGGCATCCATGAGGATGTTCAGTTATAAGTAAATCCATTATTCCCTGTCTTAAATCTTTAATATCATTTTGGGTAGAATTAACAACCATTCCATCTACAGCTGGAGTTGTGCAAGAGGCCTGAATAGATTTTCTGCCATTAACTTCAGTTTCAACAACACACATCCTGCATGCCCCATAAGGATCAAGTCCAGGATGATAACAAAGGTAAGGAATATACATACCATGATCCATCGCAGCTTGAATTATAGTCTGCTCTGGCTTTGCATTTATAAGTTTGCCGTTAAAATTAAAAGTAGCCAGTTTTTTTTCATTATCTGCTGTTGTCATTATGGCCTTGTCCTTGTAGGTAAAATCATTTGATCAATTTTAATATCATCGCTTGGATGATTAGCTTTTAAAGCAATATCAAATTCATCTTTAAAATATTTTACAGCAGAAGAAACTGGATTGTAACCTAGTTGACCATGACCACAAAGAGAGCCAGTTTTCATACTATTGCCAATCTTTTCAATAACTTCCATATCTTTTTCGTTTGGTCTTGAATTACATATTCTGTTTAATATATCTAACATATGAGTGTTTCCTAAACGGCATGGAAAGCACTTACCGCAACTTTCGAACTGATTGAAAGCCACTAGATTTCTTACCAAATCTACTACATCGGTTGTTTCATCTCCTACAATAATTCCTCCTGACCCCAAAATAGCACCGGCTTTTGCCATATCATCAAAATCAATCTTTACCTCAAATTCATCAGAACCAAGCACTCCACCTAAGGGACCCCCTGTTTGAAGTAATTTAATGTCATGAGATGTTGATGATCCGCCACCTATATTCGTTAATAAATCATTTATTGTCATACCCATTTCAATTTCGTACATTCCAGGTCTTTTGATATGCCCAGATAAACAAACTATTGCTGTACCTGAACTTGTTTCAGAGCCAATATTTTTATAGCTTTCACTTCCATTTTTGACAATATATGGAACATAAGAAAGTGTTTTAACATTATTAATATTACTTGGCTTGCCCCAAAGGCCAGAAACAGCAGGAAAAGGTGGCTTAAATCTAGGCATTGATCTTTTACCTTCAATTGCTTCCATTAGAGCAGTTTCTTCTCCAGCCACATAAGAATCGCCAGTCAGTGATACCTCTACATCAAAATTAAATCCTGTCCCTAAGATGTTTTCACCCAATAAATTTAAATCATATGCTTCTTCAATAGCCTTCCTAGAATTTTCAATTGGAATTTCATGACCATCTCTAATAAATATATGGCCATTACTAGATCTTGTAGCGTAGCCACATAAAATTAAACCTTCTAATAACATATGCGGATCATTTTCTAATATACCTTTGTCATTAAATGCACCAGGGTCACCTTCTTCACAATTGCAAAGAACATATTTTTCTTTGCTTGGATTATTTGCTAAAAAACTCCATTTAACACCAGTTGAAAAAGCGGCGCCACCTCTACCTCTTAAGCCGGCATCCTTAACCATATTGAGTGTTTTATCTGGATCAAGTTCATTTAATGCTCTTTCAAGTGCACTATAACCGTCGTTAGCAATATATTGATAGATATCAGTTGGAGAAATATTTCCACAATTAGCTGTTGCAATTTTTTTAGTTAACGCTAAGGGGTTCTCTTTATTAATTTGTATAACACCATTAATAGGTTCAGTATCTAATGGGGCTATCTGACCAAATACATATTTATCATTAATTTCATTATCTTTTACATGAGAATTAAATATATATTCAGCAGAGTTGACGTCAACATTGTTGTAAAAAATTCTTATACCATTTTTAAAAGTAATATCTACAAGTGGTTCTGCATAACTTAAACCCATAGAGCCCACTAAAGAAACAAATACATTTTTTTTGGAACTAGCTAAATCATTTAGTTTCTCAAAAACTTTATCCGCACCTGCAGCTTGCCCAGAAGCACCATAACTTATTCTTATCCAAATATTATTGGAAGAATTGAGATTATTCCATTTATCATTTGCATCTTTTAAAATTTTTTCAAACATTTATATTTCAGAAATCTCTTTTTCAATTTTATTTATAGTCGCCTTACCAAAAAGTTTATGGTCTATAGCAAAAACCGGACCTTGCGAACAAGCGCCAAGGCAGGTGCTATATCTTAATGTAAGTTTACCATCACTTGTTTCACCTTCATGATCAATTTTTAATAGTTTATGTACCTGTTGAAGTAATTTTTGTGATCCCTGAAGATGGCATGAAGGTCCCCAACACACATCTAATGTAGCCTTGCCAGGAGGCGTAAATCTAAAGTTGGTATAGAATGAAGCAACGCCCCAAACGTCATTAGTAGTTTTTCCGGTAAATTTTGCAATTTCATCAATAGCATTTTTTGGTATGTAATGAAATTTATTACTTACAGCTAACAAACTCGATAAAACAGTTACTTTACTAATTTTTGGCTGATTTTTTATCGCCTCTAAAATTTCTACTTTTTCCGGATGCTTACTCATGTATTTTATTATATCTTTTTTTTTACATTTGGGAGATTATTTTATTTTATTTCTTGCTGCATTTAAATCTTTTGATACGTCCCTTTTAAATGTTGCATTTACAACAACAGATTCGATATTAGTCCTATTATTTATATTTGAAGTAAGGAAAACAATTTCAGCCAAGTCTTCTGGCTGCATCATAGTATCTCTCTCATTCCTATTAGGTACCTTTGCCCTATTATTTAAAATTGGCGTATCAACTTCACCTGGCATAATTGAAGTTGCCCTAATTCCATCATTAGAAAATTCAGAATTTATTGCTCCCATCAAATTTGTCACTCCAGCTTTTGCTGCTCCATATGGAGCCCCTCCTAATAATCCCGGCTTAAGTGCAGCCATAGAAGATATAGTAATTATTGTGCCATTTTTATTTTTTATCATATTTTTTAAAAATTTTTGACATATCAAATAGACTGAATTTAAATTTATATTTAAAACTTCATCCCATTGTTCTTTAGGGATATGAGCAACACTTCTTATCTGACTACTTGAGCCTGCATTATTTACTAAAATATTTACATAGTTATCAAATTTTTCATCGATTTCATTGTACAGATTATTAATACCTTCATAACTAGAGATATCAGCTTTAATATAATTAATGTATTTAGAATTAGTATTTGCCAAATTTTTAGTTTCAGCTAAAGCTTCTTCTCTTCTACCAACAATAATTGTATCTACTTTATTTTCAGCAAATTTAATTGCAGTTGCCCTGCCTATTCCGCTTCCACCACCAGTAATTAAACATAATTTATCTTTCATTTATTCTCCTTGATATTAAAGATACAATTTCTCCAGCAATTTTTACACTGTAATTAGTACCTCTGTCCTCAGGATAAATCTGAGAAGTATTTCCTATATATAAATTATTTATTGGCGATTGATATTCAGGTTTTAGAATTGAATAGTTTATTGGAAGTAATGGTTGAGCAGCACTTACAGAATTATATACAAAGCTCTCTATATCTTCTTTTTTAAAATTAGGATTAATTTCTTCTAAATGACTTACATATTTATCTAGTAATTTTTCTTTATCTTCCTTAAATATTTTATCTTTATAATCTAGATAATTTGTAATATATAAAATATGATCACCGTTATAATATTTTTCACTAACTAAATTTGTATGCTCAATTAAGCCTAGAAAGGGTACGTCTTCATCAATAATATTAATCCAATAATATGGAGAAAATTTCTTTTTTAATTTTAAAATAAAAACACTTGCGCCTAAGTATTTAGCCACATCAAGTTTTTTTTGGAAATTTTTATTAAATTTAACTATTTTTTTTAATTCAAAATTAGGAACAGTCGATATTACAATATCTGCTTCAAATTTTTTTTGCTCACCGTTTATTTCATAATTTATATTTGTTGCAATATTATTATTATGGTTTATTGAGATAACTTTAGAATTTAAAAATATTTGCCCTCCATTATCATTAATTTTATAAACAAGTTTATCTATAAATTCGTCAAATGAATTTATTAAATATCCTAATATTTCTTCGCCTTTATTATTCCTTGATGCAAATCTAGTTATCATTTTTGACCAAAACCAAGACATATTAATTTTATTGTAAAAATAACCGAATTTTGATTTTAATAATGGACCCCAAATCTTAGTAAAAATTTCTTTTCCTGCATACTTATTTATCCAGTATTTTGCTGTCACTTTTTCATATTTTTTCCAATTTTTTTGTCTTTGCAAATAAAGACTTACAAAGCCTAATCTGATTCTACTTATTAGAGAAAGTGGTTTATATGATAATAAATCTTTAGGTGTTGAAAATGGATACAATTTTTTATTTGAATACATACCAACTGAAGATTTAAACCATTTAAGAGAATCGGAGAGATCCAGCTCTTCAATTAATTCGATTATTTCTTTGTCATTTTTAAATAAATGATGATAGCCTCTTTCAATTTTATTTCCACCAATATTAATTACTGAAGCTTGACCACCTAAAAAATATGAAGATTCAAAAACAGTTACTTTGAATCCTTTTTTAGAAAGTTTATAAGCAGCTACAAGCCCAGTAATTCCTCCACCAATAATTACTGCATTCATACTCTTTTATTCCTTAAATCAAATAAAAAGCAAAGAAGTCCAATTATAGAAATTGGTAGCCAAAGTATTAAATGAACAATAATAGTAAATGCTGCTGCAATTTCACGATCAGCGCCAAAAGAAACCAAAACAATGGTTCCGATTAATTCAAATGGACCCCAGCCGCCGGAAGTAGATGGAATAATTCCACTTAAGTTAGCAAAAACACCAAAAAATAAAATTGCAAGAAAAGTATTATTTAAGTTTAATTCTAATTGCGTCTCAACAATATAAAACATTGAGAACTCAATAATCCAAATAGTTATAGCTAAAATTAAAATATTAAATAATT
>JACETA010000049.1 GCA_013911545.1 Chloroflexota bacterium
AGTGCATTTGTTGGCATAGGGACTGTGGGAATATTTGTACCCGGTTTACCCACTACAGTATTTATGATCTTAGCTGCAGCATGCTACGTAAGATCATCTGACAAACTTTATAATTGGTTAATTAAAAACAAAACATTTGGAAAATATATTAAAGATTATAGAGAAGGAAAAGGCATGCCAATTAAAGCAAAAATATTTGCTCAATCTATGATGACTTTTTTTATACTTTTAGCGGTAATTCCAATTTCTCCCATTGCTGTTCCAGGGTTAGGGCTTAAAATTTTAGTATTTACTTTAGGGCTGATTGGATTTTGGTACGTTGGATTCAAGGTTCCAACTCGTGAAACTTAAAAAGTTTTATAAATTAATTTTTTTTGCATGTGTAATAGTTTTTTTTATATATAGTTTTTTAAGTATTTTTACTTCTATTCAGGCGTTTAAAATAAACGATTTAGATTCTAAATTAAATCCTAATTTTCATAATATTCAATTTGAAGAAATTGAATTTAAGAATAAAAATAATACTACTCTTCGCGGTTGGTGGGTTGATGGCGAAACAGCAAACACTATCATTTTGTTACATGGGCTTAGAAGCAACATAACTAACAAATTTTATATTGATTTAATAAAAGAATTTAATAATTTAGGTTTCTCAGTGCTTGCTTTTGATTTTAGGAATCATGGAAAATCTGATAATGGAAAATTTACTTTTGGAATTGATGAAATTTATGATGTTGAAGCTGCTATGAATTATGCAAATAAAAATATAAATATAAATAATTTTGCCATTTGGGGATTTAGCTATGGAGCTACTACATCATTAATTTTGAATTTATCAAATGAAAAAATAAATCAAAATTTTAATATTGCAGGCATTATCTCTGACACGCCTTATTACGACCCTTTAGAAGTTTTAGTAGATGAAGTATCTAAGAGAACTCCATTAAATTCATTTTTTTTCAAATTATTAGAACCAGGCATCATACTTTCTACTAAAATTTTTTACAATTTAGATTTAAAGGAAATTAAAAACAATTTTAACTCTAATCGTACACCAAAATCTCCATCTTTGATTTATGGTTGCGCCAAAGATAAGACTGTTCCTGTTTCGCATCCCAAAAGAATTAGTGAGACATTAAACAAATCTTCAAAATATCTAGAATTTGGAAATTGCTCTAATCATGGAGATGCGTTCATATACAATAAAGATAAATATGTTAAAGAAATTTATAAATTTCTTAAGATACAATTTGAAAATGAACATAAATAATAAAAATATTATTACCTTAATTGCAAGTTCAATTGTAACAATTTTTATCATATCTATTATCTTAATTAGTAGTTTTTCCAATGATGAAACACCTGATTATAATGCTTTAAATCCTCAATTTGCTACTCCAACCCCTGAGTCACCAGAAAAAGATGATTATGTCCCTGCCCCAACACCAACTCCAGCTCCAACACCTACACCCGAAATACCAGGTTTTGGCGGATTATTCATGGCTGAATTATCTAACAAACTTGATGTATTGGCTTCAGATATAACTGTTATTTCATATGAAAACATAATTTTTAATGACACTTCGCTTGATTGTCCTGAACCAGGAAATTTTTATGCACAAGTTTTGACTCCTGGATGGAAAATAAATTTTAAAGTTAATAACAAAATATATTCCTATCATTCTAATTTAGATGGCTCCAGTTATATTGACTGCACTTCTAATGACAGCATTGCTTCAAGTAATATTTTTGAAGAATTTAAATTATATAATTCAAGAGAAATAAAAATTGAAAGACTCATGGATGGCAATTATGTATTAATTAAAGAAATTAAAAATGAAGAATCTAAGGATTTGGTCGACAGTCTAAATTTACCAATTAAAAATGCAGAAGTTTTAGAATGTACCTTTTTATATCAAGTTTCATTTATTTTTGAAGACAAGACACTAAAATTATTAAGTATTTGTGAAGATGGAAAAAATTATGGAGAAATATCTGATATAAAAAATAAATATTATGAATTACCTAAAAAATATATGGAACTTATTGGAAAATATTCATCCTCACTTGGATTTCCAGGCATGCCTAAAAGAGATTAACTTGTTTAATTTTTTTAAAAATTAGAAAATTTTAATATGACAACAATAAATAAATCTAATATAACTTTAAATTCACTTATAAATGAGTATTTATCTGTAACTGAAATTGCAGTCATCAACAAAGCTTTTAAGTTTGCTGAAAAGTGTCATGAGGGCCAATTTAGAAAAACTGGAGATCCTTATATAGTTCACCCAATTTATACAGCTATATATTTAGCAAATATGAGAATGGACTCTCAAACAATTTCAGCAGCCTTAATGCATGACGTAATTGAAGACTGTGGAGTAACTTATGATGAAATAGAAAGTTTATTTGGGAAAGAAGTAGCTGGCTTAGTGGATGGAGTAACTAAATTACCAACATTAAAGATTAGTTCAAAGAATAATTTAACTTCTAACAATCAAATAGCTAGGGCAGCTACCATTAGAAAATTACTAGTAGCAACCTCTGAAGATGCAAGAGTTATTTTAATAAAACTTGCAGACAGACTACACAACATGGAGACTCTTCATGCTCTTGATAAAGAATCAATACTAAGGATTGCTCAAGAAACTATGGAAATTTTTGCGCCCTTAGCTCACCGATTAGGAATATGGGATTTCAAATGGAAGCTTGAAGACGAGTCATTTAAATATCTTTTACCAAAATCATACAAAGAAATTGCCACGCTTGTTTCAAGCAAAAGAAAGGAAAGGGAGAAATATGCCTCTAGAGCTATCAAATTGTTAGAAGAAGCTTTAACAAAGTCATCTATACAGTTTGTAGTAGAGGGTAGAGTTAAGCATCTCTATAGTATCTATAAAAAAATTGAAAAGTATTCCATCTTAGGAAAAAGATTTGACGAAATACATGATTTAACAGCACTCAGAATCATTGTTAATTCAAATCAAGATTGCTATAGAACTTTAGGAACACTTCATGAATTATGGAAACCAATTCCGGGAGAATTCGATGATTATATAGCTAACCCTAAAGAGAGCATGTACCAATCAATACATTCAACAGTAATGTGTTTAGATAGTTATCCGGTTGAAATTCAAATAAGAACAAAGGATATGCATAACACTGCAGAAATGGGTATCGCTGCTCACTGGCAGTACAAAGATGACTCTGAAGAAGATAATGGTTACATAAATAAGCTCAATTGGTTTAGGAATTTAATAGATTGGCAAATTGAGCTACCCGAAGATGAAAATTATATTGATTCTGTAAAAACTGATTTATCAAAAGAACGAATATACTGCTACACTCCTGCAGGAGATATAAAATCAATCCCAGAGGGATCAACTCCTATTGATTTCGCCTACGAATTGCATACTGAATTAGGCAATGAAGTTAGTTCAGCATTAATAAATGGTCTTCATGTTGCATTAAATGCAGAAATATCTAATGGTGATTCAGTTGAAATAATTAAATCTAGTTCACCTCAGGGCCCAAAATTAGAATGGTTAAATACAGACTTAGGTTTTATAACAACAAGCAAATCTAGATTTAAAATTAGACAATGGTTTAGAAAAGAAGAAAAAAATTTAAGTATTAAAAGAGGTGAAGAGGTCACAAGAAATTTAGTCGAAAAGCTCAAAATAAATTTGCCACTTGAAGAAATTGCTAATCAACTTTCATATTCTAATTTAGATGAATTATTGCTTCAGGTGGGTTCAGGTTCTTTAAATACGCCTAATCTTGTAAAAAAATTAACAATGTTTATTAGTGATGATGATAGAGAAAATACTTTTCTTAAAATTAATTCTGATGATAGAGTTGGGTTGATAAGAGATGTTACTGATATAATTTCTAAGGAAGGGTTAAATATAATTTCAATTTCTACTAATGATACAAGTACTGGAAAAAGTATTTCAATTGAAGTAGACTCTAACGGTTTAATACAACAAAATAAGATTTATTCTATAATTGAAACAATTGATGGAGTAAATAGTATAGATACAATATGAAAATGAAAGTAAAAAATGCCAAGTAAAAAAAGTCATAGAACAGTCGTTAAAAATACTGAATATAATAGGCCAATTTCATCTAAAGCCAAAACACTTCTAAGAAATACTATTGAATTAATAGAAGAAAATAAACAACCAGAAGAGATTAAGAAAAGTTACAATAAGGCAGTTTCTGCCTTAGATAAGGCTTCTCAAAAAGGTGTTCTACATAAAAATAACGTTGCTAGAAAAAAATCAAGATTAACTAAAAAATTAAACTCGAAATAAGTGCCATTCAAATATTGACACCCATATACTAGTCTTTTAATCTTCGATAATGAAAGAATATCAAGATTTATCTGAGAAACAACTATCTATACTAAATTTTGTTCAGGATTATGTTTCTGATAATGGCATTTCTCCAACAATAGAGGATGTAAAAAATGGTTGCAATTTAAGTTCAAAATCAGTAGTTTCGTACAACTTAAATATACTTGAGAAATATGGTTATTTAGATAGAAAAAAGGGGTTAGCTAGAAGCATAACCAGCACAAAAAATTATGATAATGAAGAAATATTAGAAATCCCAATTGTTAGCAATATCTCGGCAGGAACACCTTTAGAGCTTTATTCATCTGATGAAATTTATAGCAATCAAAAAAATAGTTATGAATCAATAAAATTATCTAAAAAAATGTTTAAAAGTATTAAAAAAATAGTAGCATTAAGAATTTCTGGTGATTCAATGAAAGGTGACTCTATTATGGATGGAGACATAATTATATTAGATTGTAATAACATTTCAACAAGTGATATAAAAAATGGAGACATTGTTGCTGCAAGAGTTGATGAAGATGCAGGGACTTTAAAAAGGATTTTTATTAAAAAGAGTAAAATTGAATTAAGACCTTCAAATAAACTATATTCTTCAATTTTTACTAATAAAACAAATGTAAAGATTGATGGAAAAGTTGTAGGATTAATTAGAAATTATTAAATAAGGAAGAAATATGAATTTTTTAAGAGGAATAGGGCCATTAGAAATATTTTTAATTTTTGTAATTATAATGGTTGTCTTTGGGGTTGGAAAACTTCCTGAAGTAGGTGAAGGATTAGGGAGAGGAATAAGGATGTTTAAAAACTCTTTAGCCGGCAAAGACGAAAAAGAAGAAAATACTACAAAGAAAAAAAAGAAATAATCTACCTTTTAGTCTTAGATAATAAAATACCTAATTCGTACAATATCATTATTGGAAGTGCTACAATAATTTGATTAACTGGATCAAATGTTGGGGTTATTATTGCCCCTAAAATAAATGAAAATATAATGAAATATTTTCTAAAATAAGATAATTTTTTTGAATCTACAATTTTAATTATTGTTAAAAGATACATAATTATAGGCAATTGAAAACAGACACCCATCCACATCATTAAATTTATAGTTAATTGCACAAGTGACCCAATTCTTATTAAAGGTTCTGAAATATCTCCGCCAAAAAAAACTAAAAACTTAATAGCTGGTGGTAATAGTATAAAAAATCCAAAAGCAGCTCCCAAATAAAAAGATAAAATAGATCCCGGAAGTAAAATCAAAATAAATTTCTTTTCATTATTTTTTAATCCTGGCAGTACAAATGCAAGAACTTGATAACTTATTAACGGGAAAGAAATTAATAGCCCTGAAAGCAATGATACTTTCATAACCACGCTCCAAAATTCTGTAATATTTGTATATATTGGCAAACCTTGAGTGAGCTGATTAATTTCAGTAACAGGCTCAACCATCAAACTTAAAATATTTCTATGAAAAACAAATCCTAATATGGTAGCTAAAAAATATATTACTAAGGAAAAAACAATTCTTTTTCTTAATTCAGTAAAATGACTATTTAAATTATTTATTTTAGCTTTTGATTGAGATTCAACCATATTATTTTTCTTTTTCTTGGTCATCAATAAGCTCTTTTAACTCATCTTTTTGAGTATTAAATTGCTTGATAATATTTGCAAAATCTTTAGAAAATTTTCTTATTTTATTTGGACCTAAAATAATAAATGCAACCAAAAAAATTAATAAAAATTCAAAAGTACCTATTCCTAAAATATTCATTTACTAATCCTTGTTAAATTAACTAC
>JACETA010000005.1 GCA_013911545.1 Chloroflexota bacterium
GGATTAAGCTAGACAATGAATCATTAGCAACAATTTCTGATAACTTTAATTTAAAAGCATTTATAGATAATTTATTAAAATTTATAAGCTCACTTAAAGAATTTTTGCTTTCTAAAAAAATAGATTTAGAATTATTAAACCATTCATTTGCTTGCGTAATAGATATTTCACTAATTGACTCGCCAAGTTTAATATTCATATCTTCAGAGGCCTCGAGCTGCATAGCAAGAAATTTTTCTTCTTCCTGCTTTAGAAGATCATTTTTACCTATTTCAGAAAGATAAGTTTTTACAGAATCTTGAGTTAAGTCCGTTTCATATTCATTATTCTCATTGATGCCGTCACTATTATCTATCGAATTTTCAATCTTTGGAACATTAAAAACTGACTGCTCATCGGTCATATTTTCGTTATTAATTTCACTCATATTTAAATTATAGTTGAGCGTATTGTTGGAAATGCTACCAAAATGTTAAATCTTGAAAACTTTTAGTTTTAAGTTAATAATCTATATATTAGTTAGAAAGGTTATTAACATGTCTACAGAAAATTTCAGTTTTGATAATTTTTTTTCAAAAGGCTCTAAAGAACAAGAGATATCAAGTCCCGTTCACGCCAAATATGATTTTGCGGTTGCATATCCTGCCCCTGAAACAATCCCATCCAAAGGATTACTAGAAGGTTTATCAAAAGGGCTTGAAAGAGAAGGGAAGGACTTAGCATATTACCCAGATCCATTTGGGTCTAAAGAATTAAGAACACTAGTTAAAGAAAAATTAAAAAAAGATAGAAATATTGACACTTCAGTTGAAGAAATTTTAATTACTCATGGTTCAGGTGAAGCTAACAATCTCTTAATACAAAATCTAACTGACCCTGGAGATACAGTTATTACTGAACAATTTGTTTATCTAGGAACCTTAAATCAGTTGCAAAAGGCAGATGCAGATATTGTTGGAGCAAAAATGGATGATGAAGGTATTATTCCAGGAGATCTTGATGAACTTATTCAAAAATTAATTAATGAGGGTAAAAATATCAAATATTTGTATACAATACCTGAATTTCAAAATCCAACAGGCTCTACTATGCCACTACAAAGAAGGAAGGATGTTTTAAGGATTCTTAAAAAATATAATCTTCCCCTACTTGAAGATGATTGCTATGTAGACTTAAGGTTTGAGGGTGAGACGCAGCCCTCATACAAATCGTTAGATAAAGATGGTTCAGTAGTTTATGTTGCATCTTTTTCAAAACTTATTGCTCCAGGATTAAGAATGGGTTATGTTAATGCTCCCATAGAAGTAATGAAAAGGCTTAACTACTTAAAAACATCAGGTCCAAGTCAATTTGTATCACTTGCAATTGAAAATTTTTTAAAAAAAGAAATGAATTCGCATATTGAAAAAACAACTTCACTTTTGAGGGAAAAAAGAGACGCTATGGTTTCATCTTTAGGTGAAAATTTTGGTGGCCTAGATATTAAATGGACAATCCCAGAAGGTGGTTGTTATTTATGGATTACTTTTCCAGAAAATATAGATATGGATTCTTTACAGCAATATTGTTTTGATAATGGGGTTGGGTATCTTTCAGGACAGAAGTTTTCTCCAAATGGAGACTCTGGACACAATTCTGCTAGATTATGTTTTGCATACGAAACACCTGAAAAAAATCGAGAGGGTATAAATAAATTTGCTGAACTTTTAAGACAAAAAAAAGTTATTTAATGAATAGAATTCTCCCAGATTATTTACACGATGAGGTCGTTACAGTAAGGAGAGATTTGCATAAAATTCCTGAAACAGCTTTTAAAGAATTAAAGACCTCTGAATATATTAAAAATTACTTGAGTTCAAACAATATCAAATTTGAGGCAGGTATTGCTACAACAGGCATAGTAGTGGAAGTTGTTGGCGGAAAAAAAGGTGAAAATGTTTTAGGTTTACGTGCTGATATTGATGCATTGCCAATAAAAGAAGAAACAAACCTTGATTTTAAATCTAGTAACGGAAATATGCATGCCTGTGGTCATGATGGACATGTTGCTATGATGTTAGTTTCCCTTAAACATATAAATTCAAAAAAAGATGAATTCGCGGGAACATTAAAAGTTATTTTTCAGCCTGCAGAGGAAGAAATTGGTGGCGCAAAGGTAATGATTGAGCAGAGACCAGAATTTTTTAGTGATCTTACCCACATATTTGGATTTCATATTTGGAATCAGATTGATTTAGGAAAAATAGCTTTTAATGACTCGACTGTATTTGTAAGTGCAGATACTTTTGAAATTGAATTATTTGGCAAAGGCGGACATGGGGCAATGCCACATCTTAATATTGACCCTATTTTCATTGCAGCAAATTTAATAGTTTCTGCACAATCAATTGTAAGTAGAAGAAAAAATCCAGGTAAATTAGGTGTTATTACTTTTGGTAAAATTGATGGTGGCTCTGCTGCTAATATTACTCCTAAATCAGTTAAATTGATGGGTACTATAAGAGCTCAAGACAAAGAAATAAGAGAATTTTTAATTAATGAATTAGAGGCTTTAGTTGAAAATTTACCAAAAAGTTTTGGAGGTACTGGTGAATTTATTAAGACTAGTGGAACAGGGCCAGTTATAAATAATAAAACTTTTGCAAATCAAGTTTATTCAATTGCTGATGAAATTTTTGGTGACAATACATCAATAAAGGTTGATCCTGTCAGTGTTGCAGATGATATGTCAGAATTTATGGATTTAGCACCTTCAGTTTACGCACTTTTAGGTGGAAAAAAAGATAATTCAGAAATGCATCATAATTCAAAGTTTGATTTTGATGAAAAATGTTTATCGTATGGCATTGAATTTATAAATAATCTAATATTTAAAATCCTAATTTAAACAACTGGCGAAACACCGCCATCTATATTTATGGCTGTCCCAGTTATATAACCTGATAAATCCGAACTCAAATAAGTAATTAAAGACGCAGCTTCTTTTGCTTCACCGACCCTGTTCCCTAAAGGAACAGATTGGCCTAATTCTTTATAAAAGTTTTCTAAAGTTAAAGATGGTTCGTCCTTTAATCTTATTTCATACCTTTTTCTATGTTGTCCAGATTTAAAAAGCCCCACACAAACCGTGTTAACTCTTATATTGAATTCACTTAGTTCCTTAGATGTAGCTTTGGTCAATGAAATTCCAGCAGCCCTGGATACAGAAGTTGGGACTGTATTTGCTCCAGATGCCTTACCTCCTGGAGTAGTAATATTTATTATTGAGCCTCCACCATTCTTTTTCATAGAAGGCACAACAGCTTGAGTCATATATATAGCTCCAAAGAGTTTAGTTCCTAAGTCCTCATTCATTAATTTTTCAGTAATATTCATAATTGGGTGAGCTGAAGATGTTCCTGCATTATTAACTAAAATGTCTACATTTCCCTTGCTTTCAATTATTTTTGAAATAGTATCTTTAACTTCAATTTCATTTCTTACGTCAACAGAATGGACATCTACATCCTTATTTGAAGATTTTTTAATTTCATCTTTTGCTTTGTTTAGGTTCTCAATATTTCTCGCAAATATAGATACATTTGCACCTTCTTCAGCCATAATTCTTGCTGTCTCTTTTCCAATCCCGTCACTACCACCAGTTATAATAACTATTTTACCTTCTAAATTTAAATTCAATTGATTTCCCCCTTTGGTTAAGATATATTTTTATTTGATTATAATCACAAAAATATGAATTTCATAAAATTTAAACTTAAAAGTTCTAACGCATTGGATAATTGTAATAATTACTATGATTTTAGAAAGCTTGCTAAGAAAAAAATACCATCACCTATTTTTCATTATATAGATGGAGCTGCAGAAGACGAAGTAACTTATGACAGAAACAATAATGCTTTTAATGATATTGATTTAATACCTAATGTTTTAAGGGGAGTTGAAGACATTGACCTTTCAACTACTGTTTTTGGAAAAAAGTTAGACATGCCAATATTTTGTTCTCCAACTGCTTTACAAAGATTATTTCATTATGATGGAGAAAGGGCTGTAGCAAAAGCAGCTAAAGAATTTAAAACAATGTTTGGCGTATCAACCTTATCTACAATACCGGTTGAAGAATTATCTCAAATTGATACTCCCAAATTATTTCAATTTTATTATCACAAAGATCAGGGTTTAAATGATGCAATTCTTCAAAAAGCAAAAGATTCTAAATTTGATGTACTTGCATTAACTGTAGATACAATTGTTGCTGGTAACCGTGAAAGAGATTTGAAAACTGGCTTTAAATCTCCGCCTGAATTAACGTTAAGCACTATGCTTGAATATGCTCTAAAGCCATCTTGGGCATTAAATTATCTTTTAAGAAGTAAATTTGAGTTACCACTTGTTAAGGATCATGTTACTGAACTTTCTGATGTAGCAATGTCTATAAGTAATTACTTTTCTACTTATTTAGATCAATCTATGAATTGGAATGATGCTGAAAGGTTAAGATCTAAATGGGGGGGTCATTTTGCTTTAAAAGGGATAATGAGTGTTGAGGATGCAAAAAAAGCAGTAGATATAGGTTGTACGGGGATTATAATTTCTAATCACGGAGGGAGGCAATTAGATGGGTCTAGAGCATCATTAGATCAATTATCTGAAATTGTTGATGCCGTAGGGGACAAGTTGGAAGTTATTTTAGACGGAGGTATTCATAGGGGAACTCACATTTTAAAAGCATTGTCATTGGGTGCAAAAGCTGTTGGTGGTGGAAGAATGTATTTATATGCGCTTGCTGCTGCAGGCCAAAAAGGCGTGGAAAAAGCTCTAGGAATATACAGGCAAGAACTTGAAAGAGATATGAAATTAATGGGCTGCACAAAATTAAGTGATTTAAATAAAGGTAACTTAAGGTTTAGGAAATAATTTACGGCTCTATCATTGCCCTTGTTATAGTATTGTCTGCATTATCTCCAAGCCAATCTGATTTTTCAAAAGCTTCATTTATATCTTCTAATTTAAATCTATGTGAAACTAATGAAGTTAAAGGAAATTCATCCTTTGTTCTTTCAAGGAAATCTCCACATTTAGGTAGGATCCATGGATTATAATGCTGGAAATTTGTCATTCTTATTTGTTTTGAAACTAAGAAGTTTGTATCTACGTTTATAAATGAATTTTCTGCAATACTCCCAATTTCTAAATACTTTCCTCGCATCCTCACCATTTTTAGCCCTTCCTCAACAACAGCTGGGAAGCCAACCAATTCAATAGCTATATCTGCTCCTATCCCATCAGTAAAATCATGCACATAATCAACTCTTTCTTGACTAGATTTAATTTCGCTTATGTTTATAGTTTTGCTTGCTCCGCATTTTTTTGCCAATTCAAGTCTAGATTTATGACCATCAATAACAATAACTTCATTAGCCCCCATGCTTCTAGCTACAGCTGTAGCATAAATACCCAATGCACCGGCACCCTGAATGACAATATTGTCCCCAAAATTTATTTTTCCTACATCAAAAGCTTCAACAACTTGTGCAAGAGCACAATTTAAAGAAACTAAAGCATCATCTTCAAGTGATTTTGGTGAATGAAATACAAAGTGAGGGGCTCTTAAAACAAAATATTGAGAATAACCCGAGTTGCAATATTTAAAATCATTATAAGGAATTCTTGATCTAAATTTACATGCACCAAATTCGCCCCTAATACAGTTGTAGCAGCTAATGCAAGGGAAGAAGAATGGGAAAATAACCCTATCTCCTTCTTTAAGTGGTTTTTTTAATGAGTCAGTTTTTATTTTTTTTCCAAGACTGTGTACCACCCCGGTCATTTCATGGCCCATTGCTAAAGGTCCTCTTTCAGGTGAATTTTCATCTCTTCCGTCACCACGTGTAATATGCAGGTCTGATCCACAAATTCCTGTAGCAGTAACTCTTACAACTATTTCATCATCACCAGGCTCATAAACTGGCAATTCTACTAATTCCCATTTTTTAGATTTATCGAACCACAGACCAGATAATCCTTTTTCTGACATAAAAACTCCTATACTATTACTAATATGGATTATACATATATTTGCATAGACTGTAAGAAAGTCTCTGAACCAGAATTCTATAAATTAAAATGTACAAATGGTGATTGTGAATTTTCTGATACATCTTGCTTTGATATAGTCTTTGACAAAACTAATATATCTCCCAAATTTGAATCTTACTATTTAGGTGAGGGAAATACGCCAACGATTGACATAAGTAAAAAATTTCCTGAACTTTTATCTGCAAACATTAAGTTAGAGTATTATTCTCCGACAGGTTCATTTAAAGATCGCGGCACTAGTGTTTTAATTAAACAAGCATATCAAAATGGAGTAAAAGAGTTTGCTGAAGACTCTTCTGGGAATGCGGGAGCTTCAATGTCTGCTTATGCAGCGAATATTGGTATTAAAGCACATATTTTTACACCTAGTTCAACTCCAGATAATAAAAAAAATCAGATCAAAATTTTTGGTTCAAAATTACATCTAATCGATGGGCCCAGAGAAAATTCAACTATAGAAGTTAAGAAATTTACTAAATCTAGCGGCATAACTTATCTATCACATAATTATAATCCTTTTTTTATTGAAGGTATGAAAAGTTTTGGAGATGAAGTTTTTAACGAGTTCGGTCCTTCTATCACAGATATAGTTATACCAGTTGGAAATGGGTCATTGCTGATTGGTGTAAAAAAAGCATATGAGGAAATGATTAATTTAAAAAAAATCTCAAAAATACCAAAAATTCACTGTGTACAAGTTGAAGGGTTTTCACCAATTGTTAATAAAATAAATAATCAGGATTGGAAATTTAATCAATTTTCAACAACATTAGCAGGTGGTATTGCTGTAACTAATCCTCCCAGAATTAACCAGGCCGTTGAAGCTGTCAAGAATAGTTCTGGTTCAGGTATAGAAGTATCAGAAAAGGAAATTATTGGATGGCATAGAAAATTAGCAAAATGGGGGTTTTTATCTGAAATTACTTGCGCCGCTGCAATGGCAGGAACTGAAAAATTAATCCAAGCAGGTACACTTAATAAAAATTCTAGAGTAGTTATACCCATTACTGGCTCTGGGCTTAAAGATATCGATAAAGTTAATTTTTAAAACTTTGGATAACTTTTCTAAACCCTTTTAAGGATCTTTTAATTACATCGTTTTTGACGCTGTATGAAATTCTAAAATGATTTGGAGCCCCAAAACCTGATCCAGGAACAACTAATATTTTTTCGTATTTTAGTAAATTACAAAATTCAACATCATTAATTGGTGATTTAGGAAAAAGGTAAAATCCTCCAGTTGGTTTTACTATTTCATAACCGAAAGATTTTAGGTTTTCATACATAAAGTCTCTTTTAAATTTATAGGATTCTAGATTTGCCAAAGAATTAATAGATTTTTCTACCAATCTTTGAGCAATTGCAGGAGCATTAACAAAGCCTAAAGTTCTATTTGAAAAATTTAAAGCTGAAATTAGAATATCTTTATTTTTATTTTGAGGGTTAATTGCTATAAATCCTATTCTTTCTCCAGCAAGGCTTAAATCTTTAGAAAATGATGTAGCAATTATACCTCTTTCAAAGATGGATGTTATAAATGGCTGCTCATTATTTTCGTATTCGAGATACCTATATGGTTCATCGCTAATGATGTAAATTTCGATGCCAAATTTTTTTTCGTATTCTTTTGTTATATCTACAATTTTTTTTATAGTTTTTGCGGAATATGTGATTCCTGACGGGTTGTTTGGTGAATTTAAAATAATTGCTTTGGTTTTTTTATTGATTATAGATTCAAAATTCTTTAGAGAAGGTTCAAAATTATCATTATATTCACAGAACCTTGCAATACCTTGATGGTTGCTAACATAAAATTGATATTCTGGAAAAAATGGTTTAAAAATAATCACTTCTTCTTCAGGGTTTAGTATTGAGTGCAAAATAACATTTATTGCGCCTGCAGCACCAACAGTCATAATAATATCTTCAGGTCCTAATTTAGAGGTTGATTCATTAGATATTTTATTAGATACAGCCCTTCTAGTTGATTCAAAACCAGAATTTGGCATATAACCATGAATATTAGTTTCATTGCTTTTACTAAGCTTATTTAGATTTTTAAAAAAAATGTCTGGAGGGTCTAAGTTAGGGTTTCCCAATGAAAAATCGAAGACATTTTCAGTGCCATATTTTTTTTTAAGTTCAACACCTTCCTCAAACATCTTCCTAATCCAAGAACTATCTTGCATGAATTGATTAATTTTCTTTGAAATCATTTTAGTTATGTGGCGCCCCTGGAGGAATTCGAATCCCCGACTTACTGCTTAGAAGGCAGTCGCTCTATCCGCTGAGCTACAGGGGCATATAAGCGTTTGTCATTCTAACATTTTTTTTTCAAATATTAATACAGTTGCGTTTAGTTTGAAAATTATCATTAAAAAAAATAAGTGTTATACTGGGGACCATATATAACTGCCGGAGATTATAATTATGATTAGTTCTAAAATTAAAACATTACTTTTGTTGACAATGGTCGGAATTCTTGTTGCTTGTGGAGGTACAGATGAAATAACTGAGAAAATGGAGGAAGCGAAAGAAGTAGTCCAAGAGAAGATGAGTTCAGATTCTGAAGAAGTTGTTGAAGAGAAGAAAGAAATCCCAAATCTTTCTGGGGAGCTTTCAGTTGAAGTAACTGTCGAAGTTGCACCATTAACTTTATCAATTTTAGAAGGAAAAGCTCAATTCAATATGAGAGATGGTCAAGGTTGGATCGACGCAGTTGATGCTCAGCCTGTTGAGCAAGGTTGGGGGGTAAAAACTCTAACAGTTTCAACTGCAATTTTAAATTTTGAAGATGGAAGTATGGTTTTGCTAGAACCAAACACAGAAGTTGAAATTTCTTTATATCAATTGATTAATGGTGGTGTTTCCCAAGGCGGAGAAAGGCACGTAAATGTCAAAATCGTTAACGGTGGAGTATCTTTTGATGTTGTGCCTGCAGAGTCACCCCCAAATACTTGGGCTTTTTTAACACCTGACGGAGCAGTAACCATTCAGGGTACTGGTGGTTCTTTATCAAGAAGAGTAGGAATGCAAGAAGAACTTTCAGGTTGTGAAGCTGCCGATGATGGCATAGATGTTTGTGGATCTCCTGCAGCTACCATTGATACAAAACTTGAACTTTTAGAAGGTACTGCGACTATGATGAGAATGAAATCTGAAATCGAATATGATGAAGATGGAAACATACCAGAAGATTTTAATGTTGAAAAAGAGTTGCAAGCTATGGTTGTAAAACCAGGTGTTGCATTTCAATCTGCAGAAGAAAAACCTTTAAGTGCTGAAATGATTGCTGCTGATCCATTACTTGCTGCTGATGTTGGCTATATAGTTTCGCTTGCTGGACCTGATGTTGTCGGTGAAGATGTACTAGAAGCTGCCTCTGAAGTCGCTTTAGAATCAGATGAAGCAACTAAGGATTTAGCAATTTTACAAGTCGCTGCATTAGCTGGGCCCGAAGGAGTTGAGGCAATTAATGATTCTGGTAATTTAGATGCTGCGCTTGATATAACAAATAATAGATTTGAAGAGGAGTCAGTTCTTGATCCTGATATGCTTTTACCTGTATCAATTGATGATGTTTTAGAAGCATCTGCAGAATTACAAGAAGATGCTGATCTTAAAGCAGTAGATGAAGATGCGGCAGATTTGATAGCTGAAGCTGCTGAAGTTCAAAAAGCTTATGACGCTGGTGAAGTTTCAGCTGAGGATTTATTAGAAATTCAAGAAGCGCTAATTGAATCAGTTGGTGATTTTGAAGGTGCAACAGTTGTTGAAAATACAGCAGGAATTGATGAAGTTACAGGTGAAAAAATTGGATTAGAAGGTGCTAAAGATTCTTTTAGGGAAAAATTCCTGCCTCCAATGCCTGAGCCGCTTTATGATGAAAGTGGAAACCAAATAGGTGTCAAGAAGCCTGACCAAGTAATTTTTGATCCTAACGGAAATCCTATTGGTAAGAAAATGGGAGATATGGTTGCTACTGACGTTGAGGGTAACGCAGTAGAAGGTAAAGTGCCAGATGTGTTTTACCTAGGTGATAAGGGTGGTGAAGATAAGCTTGTTGCTACAACTTTCTTTAACGCTTTTGCCCCTAAAGCTCCTGTTGAAGGCACTGCAGGTGCATCTGCTGGATTATCTCCAATCCCTCTATCAACCTTTGATCCTGATGGAAACCTAGTTCCAACAATTATCGAATATGATGTTTTTGGTAATCCTAAGGGAAGTATTCCGTTAGATCCGTCTATAATGAAAACACCTGGTGGTCTACCTCCTGAACCACCTATAATACCTGCATTAGATTACAATGCTGATGGATCTCTTTCAGAAGTTTTAGAGATGCCGTTCTTATCAGTAGATAACGTAACTGGTGAATTTACTGAATTTATGATCCCAAGCCCAATTGTTTTTGGCCCAGGTGGAGAACCTGTTGGTATGTCCGCTGGGACAACTATTGGTATTGGTGCAGGAGGGTTTAGCGGTCTTGAAGCCGGTGAAATTATAGGAAAAGATTTCTTCGTAGAACAATCATCTGCAATGCTTGAAAGGGCAGAAGCAGGAATTTCTGCAGGACCAGCAATCGATTTTGCAGCTGGATTCCTAGGTGATGATGCTGCCCCAATAGATTTATTTGATGCTATAGCATTTATAAAAGATCCATTATCTGGTGGACCTGGCGGACCTGGTGGACCTGGTGGACCAGGTGGACCTCCGCCTGCTGGATTTGGTGCATTCGCAGACTTTGTGATCCCTGAAGAAGATGCAGTATTCTTTGATGCATCAGGCACACAAATGACAGGGCATGAGTTTAGGCCTCAAGAAGTATTTAGAGATGCATCTGGAGATGTTTCTGGATTTAAACCAATAACGGAAATGTCATGTTTGTCTCCAGCATGTTTCGCAGCGGCATCGCAAGATCCGTTATTGCAAGATATGCTTGAAGAACCGCTTCAAATTCTGACTTTTGATGACTCAGGTAACTCTGTTGTTGCAGACATACAGGGACAATTATTATTTACGGAAGATGGGAATATGGCTGGATTTATGCCCCCTCCAGTTGTCGTAACTGGTAGTGGTGGTCCAGCTACATTTGCACAAGAAGATTTTAGTTTATTTACTGCCTCAATGATGTCTGGTCCAGTTGATATATTTGGTGGGCCTAGTACATTTGGTGGGCCAGGTGGTGATTTTGGACCGCCAGCAATTGGTGGGCCTGCTTTTGGTGGGCCAGGTGGACCAGGTGGTCCAGGTGGACCCCCTCAATCATTCGGAATTGATCCGTTTGCTGCAGGTGAATTTGAAGTTTTTGGAAGAGGTGGTTCAGATTTAATCGCAGGACAAGAAATAGTTTTTGAGATTCCTGATGATTTCATCGATCCTTTCGCTTCAGGACCAGGAGGATTCGGTGGTGACCCATTTGGTGGACCAGACTCTGGTCCAGGTGGACCAATTGGTGCCCCTGGTATTTCATTAGGTTTTGCAGGAGGACCTCCTCCAGGTGGACCAGGTGGACCAGCCAGCGCAACAGCATTTTTAACTCCAGAATTTGGTGGTGCTGTTAGTTCTGATGGTACTTTTACATCTGCTACAGACTTTGCAGGACCAGCCTTTGCTTTCGAAGGGCCTGCTACTGATGTTGAATTTGGTGGTGCATTTGGTGGCGATTTTGATTTCGTTTCAGATCCAGGCTCAGCTTTCTTTGATGATAGAAGAGATACATTAGAGGACACTGCTGATGCTTATATGGCAGCAACAGATGCAAGGAAAGACACAGTATTTGGATTATTTGAAGATGCAGGATTAATAAATGATGGACCAAGAACATTTGATGTTACCTTAGGCCCAGGTGGCCCAGGTGGCCCAGGTGGCCCTGAAGGTGCTCCAGGAGAATCGATGCCTATGATAGGTATGGCTCCTGCACCAGAGTTTGGACCTCCTCCAGGTGGAGATGCAGCAGGTGGTTTTGGCGCAATGTTTGGTGCTGCTGAAGGTATGCCTCCAGGTGGACCAGGTGGACTAGGTGGACCAGGTGGTCCAGGTATGGTTCCTTCAACTAATATATTTGATGTCATGGAAGATCCAAATGCTCTTTCTGGAGATCAAATAGCAGATGTATTCTTTGCTCCCCCAGCATCAGAATTTGTTCCAGGAGGATCATTTGAAGGTGCAGCTCCGGGTGGTGGACCAATGGGTCCAGCAGCAGGCGGTTCATTCGGAGGGACTTTTGCTCCAGGACTTTTTGAAAATCTACCTGATGGTTTGGTAGATGATTTACAAGATGAATTACAAAGTGGACCAGGTGGACCAATGGGACCAGCTGCAGGTGGTGGAGGTTTAGGATCAATGTTTGATACTGCAGCTGCCGCTACAGGTGGACCAGGTGGACCAGGTGGACCAGGTGGACCAGGTGGACCAGGTGGACCAATGGGACCTGATGCCGCTACAGGCGGAATGACTACAGGTGGACCAGGTGGACCAGGTGGACCAATGGGACCTGATGCCGCTACAGGCGGAATGACTACAGGTGGACCAATGGGACCTGATGCCGCTACAGGCGGAATGACTACAGGTGGACCAATGGGACCTGATGCCGCTACAGGTGGAATGACTACAGGCGGACCAACTGGAGGAATGTTTGACAGTGCTCCAGCAGTAACAGGTGGGTCTTTTGGTTCAGCAGCAACAACAGGTGGTGCAGGACCAAGTAGTGCTCCAGCAGCAACAGGTGGTGCAGGACCAAGTAGTGCTCCAGCTCCAAGTGCAGCTTCAAGTGCTCCAGCTCCAGCTCCAGCATCAAGTGCTCCAGCTCCAGCTCCAGCTCCAAGTGCTCCAGCTCCAGCTCCAGCACCAAGTGCTCCAGCTCCAGCTCCAGCTCCAAGTGCTCCAGCTCCAGCTCCAACAGGTGGTGGACCAGGACCAGGACCAGTAGGACCTTAATTTAATTTATGCGGGGTTAAAATATGAATTTTAAATATTTAACCTCGCACTTTAATTCTTTTAAAGAAATTTTTTCAATAGACTTTAGGTCTTTAGCCATATTTAGATTTTTTATAGCCTCTTTGAGTATTTATGACTTATTAATTGCATGGCCTTCTTTGAGGGCTTTTTATACTGATTGGGGTGTTTTACCAAGAAGTGCATTATTTTCAAGTTCAAGTTGGAGTTATCATTACATTTCTATTTATAATATTAGTGGTGTGCCTGCTGTTATAAATTTATTATTCGTAATTCATTTGATTGTATCTATTATGCTTTTAGTTGGATTTAAAACAAGACTAGCTACAATATTGACTTGGTTTTTTACAATTTCATTGATTGCCAGGAACCCTATGGTTGTAACAGGTGGTTATGTTATTTTTAGAATGGGATTATTTTGGGCAATGTTTTTGCCCTTAGGAGCTAAATGGTCAATTGATAGTGCGTTAAATAATGTTTGCGAAAATCCTACAAAGCTTATAAAAAAATTATTTTTTTCTGTAGCTTCAATTGGAATAATTTTACAAATTTTATTTACTTATGTTTTTGCTGGATTCCATAAAAGAGATCCTGTTTGGGATGAAGAATATCTTGGTGTTTATTACTCTTTGCATATTGATCAATTTGCCACAAGTATAGGTCAATATCTTTTAAATTTTCCAACATTTTTAGAATTCCTTACTGCCTTTGTTGTGTATGTTCAACGATACGGAATTCTACTTTTTTTAATTCCTGTAAAAAATAATTATTTTAGGTTATTTGGGATTTTCTTTTTCTGTTTTTTTCATATTGGGCTAAATATGACAATGAATATAGGGTGGTTTCAAATAGTGTCAATAATAATGTTGGCTGTATTTATACCATCAAATTTCTGGGACTATATTCTTAAAAAACTTTCAAATAAAGAAAGGCTCGGTCTAGAAATTTATTACGATAATGACTGTTCGTTCTGTAAGAGAATTGTTTTTACAATTACAACACTTTTTTTGGTTCCTGGCACAAAAGTTATGCCTTCAACGACCGACAAAAAAATCCACAAAATGATGGAAGATGAAAATTCTTGGATAGTAAGAGACCATAAAGGTAATATAACTACAAGGTTTTCAGCCTTAATGTATGTTTTTAGTACTTCTCCATTAATTTTTCCATTAAAGTATTTAACAAAATCTTCTGGTTTTATGAAATTCGGAGATAATATTTATAAATTTGTAGCTAACAGAAGACCATTTTTTTCAAAAGTTACTGATTTTATGAAATTTAAACCGGTGCAAGTAGGCACACCTTTACCTTTATTGCTTAATACTATCGCTTTATTTGCAATTATTTACTGTTTGTATTGGAATTTATCTAGTTTTGATAGATGGGCTGACGAAGAAGACAAAGATAATATTGAAATACCGCAATCAGCTTTTTGGATTGGTCCAACTTTCCAGATAAATCAATATTGGGGCCTTTTTTCACCTAAACCTATGATTGATGACGGATGGTATGTTTTATCTGCTGCAACAGAAAGTGGAGAAAAGTTTGATTTGTTTACTAATAACGAACTTACATGGGACAAGCCAGATAATATTACCAAGATGTATAAAAATGATAGGTGGAGAAAGTATTTGATGAACTTGTGGTTAGGGCAGCATAGTGACCATCGACTTCATTACGGAAGATACCTTTGCAGGGAGTATAATTCTAAAAACTTTGGAACGGATAGAGTTCAATCTTTTTGGATGTACTACATGATTGAAGAATCTCCTGCTCCCGGAGAAGAACAAAAAGGTATTTACCCTTCCAAAATACATGAACACATATGTTATTACCCTGAAGAAGAAAATAAGAGTTAAGAATCAATAAACTTAAAGGCTCTTTAAACTTAATTAGATCATTAGAGACGTTTTTACTAAAAAAGGGTAGTAATACATGTTTTTTTAAATAAGACGCATAATATTGATTATTTCCTGTTTGTTCCTCAGATATAAGTTATTTAATGATATAAATCTTTATATATATTGATAGAATTTACTTAATTACAATTTTAAGAATAATTATTATCTATAAAATATTGTATTTTTAAACTTAAAATTGAATTATAATTATATTTGTATAATATAAATATAATACTAAAATATTATAAATATTATATTAATTTTGACAAAATATTTATTTTTATATAATTTTGTTTTTAATTAATTAAGGAAAATAAATGCCAGATATAAAAAAATCAAAGAAGATGACACAGGTTGAAAAGAAGTACAGAAGGCCTTTAGAACGTCTTTTACCTGAACTGATTAATGATAATGGCTTAACTTCAACAGCTAAGGAATTAGGTATAGGAAAAGCTCTTCTAGGTTATTGGTTGTTAAAATTGCAGATTAGAGTTGTCAGAATTGCTCTTGGACCTAACCAAAAAATTGAAATTACTACTGAGGGAGACTAAACGTTTTTATAATTGAGCAGGCCAAGAAACCTGCGCCAAATCCATTATCTATATTAACAACACCTATTCCAGGGCTACAGCTATTTAACATCCCTAGTAGTGCAGCAAGGCCTTCATAGCTAGTCCCGTACCCAATGCTAGTTGGCACAGATATTACAGGACATGAGCTTAAGCCGCTTACTACACTTGCTAGCGCTCCTTCCATGCCAGCAACTACAATTATAATTTTTGATTCTTGAATTGTTTCAATATGATTTAATATTCTTGATATTCCAGCAACCCCAACATCATATATTTTTTTTACTTCATATCCATGACTTTTAATTGTAAATATGGCCTCTTCAGCTACTGGTATATCAGTTGTACCAGCAGAAATAACAAGAATGCCCTTATCATTTAAAGGTTCATCTTTATCTGATATCAAAGCAATTTTACCTTTTTTGTTATATTTAATTTTTTTGCCAAACTCTTGAATTAAAACTTCTAATTTTTTTTGACTAAGCCTTGTTATTAATACCTTTGTAGAAATATTTAATATTCTTTTTGAGATCTCTACAATATCTTTAATTTCCTTTCCTTCTGCAAAAATCACCTCAGGAAATTCCTTAAAAACTGATCTGGCATGATCAATTGTTGCTGAACCAATAGATTCACTTAAGTTATTCAATAATAGTTTTTCTGCCTCTTCAGGAGAAAGTTCATTATTTTTTAATTTATTTAATATTGATTTTATTGGGTTGTCGGGCAATTTATTTAATTCAATTTAATTTAGGGATATTGTAATATTAGATAATAATACTGTTTACTACATAAGATGTTAAGAGGGAAAAATGCAATTTAATTGCTTGCAAGACAATATAAGCAAAGGTCTTGCTAATGTTAGTAGGGCAGTTGCTCAACGAGCTCCATTACCAATTACACAAAATGTTTTAATAGAAGCTCAAGATTCAAAATTAAAAATAACCGCAACTAACCTTGAAATTGCTATTAGCACTTGGGTTACAGCAGAAGTGTCTGAAGGGGGTTCTTTAACTCTGCCTGCAAGAATGTTAACCGATTTTATTAATTCATTGCCAAGTGGAGAAAAAGTAGAAATTAAAAAAGCTAAAGATAGAGCTGCAGTTGAAATAGTCTGTAACACATTTAATGGAAGAATTTCTGGTACTCCTGCAGATGAATTTCCTCCTATCCCTGAATCGTCTGAGTCACCGGTTATTTCAATATCTTCTAAAGAATTAAAAAAATCTCTTGGTCGTGTTGCTCTTGTATCTGCAACAGATGATTCTAGGCCAGTTTTGATGGGTGTGAAGGTTGATATTGATAATGAGTGGATAACTCTGGCTGCTGCGGATGGATTTAGGCTAGCAGTTGATAAAATTTCAATATCTGGCGATGAAAACTCTAATTCATCTGCCATTGTTCCCGGCAAGACCATGCTTGAAATTGAGCGCCTAATTGATGATTCTAGCCAATCCACTATTCAAGTCTCAATTACAGATTCTTCAAACCAAATAATGTTTAATATGGAAAATATTCAAGTTATATCACAACTAATTCAAGGGCAATTTCCAGATTATGAAAAGTTAATTCCTAATTCATCTACAACACAAACACTTGTAGACAGAACAAAGTTACTTCAATCTATTAAAGCTGCATCGATATTCGCAAGAGATGGGAGTGGAATTATAAAATTTGTTATGGATAAAAATAGTAAGAAATTAAGTATATTATCCAATGCAGAGGAAATGGGGGACCTTGAAAATGACATAGATGCTGATGTGAACGGAGATGACTCAAAGGTTGCTTTTAATAGCAAGTTCCTTCAAGATGTCGTTGGAGTTCTTGATACTCCTCAAATCAAGATAGACACATCATCTCCTTCTAGCCCAGGTGTTTTTACTGAAAAATCAAATGGAGATTCCAATTACAGGCATGTAATAATGCCAATGTTTGTGCAGTGGTAATCTATAAATTTTTTAATCTATCAATTTCAGATTTTAATTGATCTGTTCCTAAGCTTAATGGGTCAGCTATATTCATGAAGTTGTAACCTTTTTTTATCCATTGCTCACATTTATCAGTTCCAACAAATGTAGAACCAAGCACCTTGCCTGCTGTAGTTGCCTTTTCAACAAGATCTTCCATGATATTAACTATTTTTTCATTGTGAATATCTCCGTGTATCCCCATGCTTGCAGAAAGGTCGGTTGGGCCAACAATTAATATGTCATATCCATCAACTGAAAGTATTTCATCGATATTAGATAGTGACTCAAGACTTTCCATTTGAAGAAGGAGTAGGTTTTCATTTTTATCTTTTTCAAAAACTTCATCAAGGGTAAGATCTAAGTAACTTGCAAACCATGGCGCAATTCCTCTTTCTCCTTGCGGGGGATATCTGGAATATTTAACTGCTTTTTCAGCTTCAGCAGCAGTGTCTACTTGAGGGATCATAACCCCTGATGCTCCTATATCATAAGCTCTTTTAATTAAATCAGGATGATTCCAGCCAACCCTTATAATTGGCATTATGTTATTTAATCTGGCATCTATAGCAATAGGGGCAATTGTTTCAAAAGAGTACGGCGAATGCTCTAGACATATCCAAAGCCAGTCAGGTTTGCATTGGAAAATTTTTTTTGCAATAAACTGATCATTGCTAAAAATTCCAGTTCCAATTAGAGGTCTATTTTGCTTTAATATATTCTTCATAATTGCTTTATTAACTATATATATTAATCAAAAAAAAATTATTATCCAATAATAAAAATTTTAGGTTTAAATTAAGTTCAATTCTTACAAAGAAATTACAAGCTTTTTTTAACACAAAAAACGCCGTAATAAATTTAAAGATTTAAATTATTTAATGATATATAT
>JACETA010000050.1 GCA_013911545.1 Chloroflexota bacterium
ACTTTTACTCCGAATATCAAGCAAATGGAACTATGGAATTTGCCAATTGAAGATCTTTTACAAGATATTAGAAGTGAAAAAATTGACCCTAATGAAATAAATCAAACAAAAGATCTCATCGAGAAAACATTAAATGAACATGGAATAGAGGTATCGGTTGACCAAGTTAAATCAGGTCCATCTGTAACTATGTACGGATTAACTCCGGGCTTTGGCAATTCCAAGAGGGTCAGAGTTGACCATATTTTAGCTAGAGAGAAAGATATTGCTTTGGCGCTTGCAAATCAAAATATAAGATTTCAATCTCCAATGCCAGGAGAATCATTAGTTGGAATTGAAGTTCCTAATAAAAAAACATCAGTTGTTGGTTTAAAGGAGCTAATTTCTGCAAAAAATGAAATCTTAAATAAACTTGCTCTTCCAATTGCAATTGGCACAGGAAGTGACAACTCTCCATTATATTGCGATCTTACAAAACTTCCTCACTTATTAGTTGCAGGAGCAACTGGATCAGGTAAGAGCGTTTGTATAAATTCTATAATTACTGGATTTTTAATGAAAATGAATCCAGATGAAATTAGATTCGTAATGATTGACCCAAAAAGAGTAGAGCTTACTCCTTATAGTGGAATACCTCATTTGCTGACAGAACCTATTGTAGAGCCATCTGATGCTATTAAGGCATTAAAGCTCATGGTAGAAGAAATGACTTTTAGATTTAAACAACTAGAAATGGACAACTCAAAGAATATATCTACTTATAATGAAAAGTGTAAAAGTAAAAACAGAGTAAAAATGCCTTACATAGTGATCATTGTTGATGAACTAGCAGACTTAATGTTAAATTCTTCAAATGAAGTTGAAAAGCTCCTTGTAAGATTAGCTCAATTAGGCAGGGCAACTGGAATGCATCTTATAGTTGCTACACAAAGACCATCAGTTGATGTTGTAACTGGATTAATTAAAGCAAATTTTCCTAGCAGAATATCTTTTTCTGTTACTTCTCAAATTGACTCAAGAACCATAATCGATTCTCCAGGAGCAGAAAAGCTTATTGGCAAGGGAGACATGCTATTTGTTCCAATTGACAATCCTATACCTAAAAGAGCTCAAGGAATTTTAATTTCAGATTATGAGATTGAAAAAGTAGTTTCTCATTGGAGAAATCATAATTTAAATAATCCTGTAAAAAAAATTGACTTAAATTCAATAATTGATGAAATATCAGATGATAATATTGAAATCGATTCCGATGATGACTTAATCTTGCAAGCACAAAATTTATCGAGAGGACAGAAAACTTTATCGACTTCTTACCTTCAAAGAAGATTAAGGATTGGCTACCCAAGAGCAGCGAGGCTAATGGATGAACTTGAAGACCAAGGTGTTGTTGGCCCTGGTGATTCTGGTAAAGCGAGAGAGGTATTATAATGATTTACTTTGAAGAAACTATATTTGATTCTCAAGAAGAAAATAGGGTATGTTTTGCTTGCAACAAGGATATTGAAAAGTCATCAAAATATAAAAATTATAAAATATGCCCTGACTTAGATTGCAATTTCCATTTTCACATTTCCGCAAAAGAAAGAATTGACTTAATTATCGATCCAGAGACATTTAAAGAAATCAATAAAAATTTAACATCAGGCTTTGAACAAATTGCTCAAGAAGAATTAGAAAATTATGATGAAAAAATAAAATCTGATCAATTTAGAACTGGACTAGATGAAGCAGTAATTACTGGGACAGCTACAGTCAATGGAAAACAAATAGTAATAATTGCCTTAGATTTTGGATTTCTGGGTGGAAGCATGGGGCTTATAGTTGGAGAAAAGATAGCTTTGTCATACGAATTGGCAGCAAAAAAACAATTTCCAGTTATAACTATTATCAATAGTGGTGGCAGCAGGATTCAGGAGGGAGTTATTTCATTGATGCAAATATCAAAAACAGTTTCTGCAGCTAATTTATTAAAAAAATCTAACATCCCAATGATATCTATACTTTGCAATCCTTCAACAGGTCAGGCAATGTCAAGTTTTGCAACACTGTCAGATATTATAATTGCAGAACCTGGAGCCAGAATTGGATATTCTTCATATAGAAAATTAAAAAATAAAAATTCTGACGAATCGAAAGATCAGTATACTTCTGAAAATTTCCTGCTGAGAGGATTTATAGATTTAGTGGTTAATAGAGATGAAATGAAGTATCAAATTTCAACTTTAATAGATATATTGAAGCCAAAATATTCATATAAACCAAAAAAAATAAAATCTACTAAAAATAAAAATTTAAAATTTAATGATCCAGTTGATGCATTGAAGATTTCAAGAAATATCAAAAGACCAAAATCATCTGATTATATTAAAAATATATTTACAGATTTTATTGAATTGCATGGCGACAGAAATGGTGATGATGATAATTCGGTGATAGTTGGTATTGGTAAAATTATTAATGAACCATTCATTCTTATAGCACAAGAAAGAAAAATAGTATCCAAAATAAATAATAATGTTGAAAGAAATTATAATAATAAAATTATGCCGTCTGGATTCAGGAAAGCATCAAGAGCACTAAAATTAGCAGAAAAATTTAGAATACCTTGTTTATGTTTAGTGGATGCAGTTTATCCAGAATTATCATTGAAATCTGAATATTCTGGGCTTGCATATTCTATTAGTGAATTAATATCAAACAAACTAAGCCTAGAGACACCTGTTTTATCTATCATAATTGGAGAAGGAGGCAGCGAAACTGCTCTCGCATTTTCTATTGCAGATACAGTAATGATGCAAAAAAATTCAATTTTTACGCCATTAAGCCCGGAAGAAGCTGCAAAAATCAAACTAGGAGATTCAAGGAAGGTTAAAGAAATTTCAAACATAATGAGATTTACATCTGAAGAATGTTTAAAACTGGGAATAATAGACAGAATAATTGATGAACCAAATGATGGCTCACATCAAAACCATAAAGAGTCTGCAAAATTACTACAAGAAGGAATTGTTGAAGAATTGTCCTTAATTAGAAGTGTATACCCAAAAACATTAGCAAAAAGAAGGGCTAATAAGTTTCGAAAAATGGGTGATTATTCTCAAAAGTATAAAACTGATTTGAAAACTGAAATCAATATTTGGAGTTCAGCATTTAGGGCTGGCGTATCGACATTTAGGGCTAATAAGCCTTAATTGAAGGCAATATAATTTTTTTTATTGCTTCTGAAACTCCATCTTCATATACAGATTCAGTAATATATTTTGAATTTGATTTTACTTTTTTATTTGCATTCCCCATTGCTATTGAGTTTGCGCACCTATCAATAATAGATAGGTCATTTACGCCATCTCCAATAAAGAAAATATTTTCTGATTGCAAATTATAGAATTCTTTAAAATGATCGTAAGCTTTTGCCTTTCCAAGCGGATTATTATGAATATTTATAAAATAATTCCCATTTTCATCTGTAGAAAATTCAATAAGATTTGAATCTAACAAAGTATTATATTTTTTTACGAATTTTTCTAAGTCATTTTGAACTTTTGACGACAAAACTAAAGAAGATATATTACTTAAATAATTTTGGGGATTAATTAGTGTTTTTCCATCAGACACAACAAGATATTCTAAGTTTGAATTTTTGAATTCTTGCATTATTTTTGCAGATAAATCATCAGGAATAAGACTAACTTCTAAAATTTCTTTCGATTGAGCTTTAACAGCACTGGCCCCATTCTCGCAATATTGTGGACCATACAAATCAAGGTAGCTTGAAAATTTCCAAACATCTTGAGGACCTCTCCCAGTTACAATAGCTATCGGCATATACTGATTTAATTTTTTTATACTTTTTTCAACCTCACCTGTTATAAATTCATTCTTTTGTATTATTGTCCCATCAAGGTCAATAAGTAGCCCATAATTGTTATTTTGTACAAAATTTTGCATAATTTCTTTTCATTAATTTATTTTCTATATAATAAGCATTGAGGTATCAAATCTAATGAATGATAGTTTAATAATAGACGGAAAAGAATTTAGTTCAAGACTTTTTATTGGCACTGGAAAACACAGATCTATAAAAGAATTGGAAGATTATATTATTTCAACTGAATCAGAAATGATTACAGTTGCAATAAGAAGGCTTGATTTTAGCAACAGTAACAGTAAGGACTTATTAAGTTTTTTAAAAAACTTGAAAATAAAAATTCTTCCAAATACCGCAGGATGTAAAAATATTGAAGAAATTTTATTAACATGTGAACTCTCAAGGGAATTAATAGGTTCAAATTGGATTAAATTAGAAGCTATTAAAGATAAAAAATATTTACTTCCAGACCCAATTATGACTTTAAAAGCAGCTGAAAAACTAATTAAAAATAATTTCAAAGTACTGCCATATATCAACTCTGACCCTGAGCTTGCTAAAAATTTAGAAGCTATTGGGTGTTCTACCGTTATGCCTCTTGCTTCTCCAATTGGATCTGGAAATGGAATAGGTAATGAGGAAAATATAAAAATAATTATTGAGCAGTCTAAGGTACCTGTTGTGGTTGATGCAGGACTTGCAGTTCCTTCTGATGCAGCAAGAATGATGGAAATTGGTGCAGATGCTGTTCTAGTAAATACGGCAATTGCAGAATCAAAAATCCCAAAAAATATGGGGCGAGCTTTCAAGTTGGGAGTTGAGGCAGGAAGAATTTCTTTTAATTCTGGTCGAATTCCAATAAAGCAATATGCTTCAGCTAGCTCACCTAAAACAAATTTAATTGACACTTGAAAAACGTTACTCTTATCACAAATACAAATATCTTAGATATAGAAGGTACTATAAAATTATCAATTAAATTGTCTAGGTTAGGGCTTAAAAGAATCCAAATTAGGGAAAAAAAATTAAATATAAATAAATTAATATATTTTATTGAAAAGATGAAAGATTCTATAGAAGAAGGTTGTGAAATATTTTTAAACGGCAATATAGATTTAGCAATTGAACATAAAGTTAACGGTGTACATTTTTCTGAAAATACAATAATAACTAAAAAGATAATTTCAGAAAAAAGAATCTTATTTGGAAGGTCTTTGCATCAAAATACAAAAGACTTGAACCCTAATAATATTTTTAGTTATTTTCATGTTGGGCCAGTATTTCATACTCTTACTCACCCTGGAGAACCAACAATTACCAATGAAAAAATTATTAATTTAACAAAGAATTTAGATAAAATAATATTTGTTGGGGGAATAAATACAAAAAATGCACATAAATTATTAAAATATAATTTTGGTGGAATAGCTGTTATGAGAGATCTTTTATTAAGTAAAAACCCAGAGAATACTTTTTTAAATTTAGAAGAAATTATAAATGAAAAAAAATAAAATAAAAATTTTATTAAATGGTAAAGAATGTTTAATATCCAAAGATAAAAATATTGATGGATTAGTGAATGATTTAGATATTAAAAATAAATCATTTGCACTAGCTGTGAATGGAGAGGTGATTAAAAAGGAGAGATTCAAAAATTTTATTATATTACCTGAATCAAAAATAGAAATAATTAGTGCTGTTGGTGGTGGATAAAAAAATTTGTTAATCTAGGTATTATGCATAACAATAAAATTATAGAAAAAATAAAAAATCATAAAACTGCTTATGTTTTATCTATTAAATCCGAAAATTTAGATGCCATAGAATATGCTTCAAAATTAAATTATGACGCAATACATCTTGATGCAGAACATGGTTCATTTTCTGTTGATTCTGTTGAAAGAATTTGTCAGCTAGCTATTTCATCGGGACTAACAGTCACTTCACGAATTCATAAAATTTCTAAACAAGAAATAAATCTCTTTATAGATAGAGG
>JACETA010000051.1 GCA_013911545.1 Chloroflexota bacterium
GTAGTTATTGAAAACATTAAGACAATTATAGATTTTTTTTGATTAATCTTATTAAAATTATTGTTTCCTGCATTCCTGAAAATCATTGATATTGATAACATCAAGGTTGAAATAGTTATAAAAATAAAAATATCAGATAAAGAAACCATATGAATAAATTTAAAATTGTTACTTTTTACGAGTTTACAAAAATTAATGAACTAAATGAACTTAAAGGTAAACTAAACAATTATTTATCCCTGAAAAGAATTAAGGGTACAATTTTATTATCTTCTGAGGGAATAAATGGAACTATATCTGGGTCTGTAAAATCAATAGATGATTTTATGGTTCTTTTAAATAAGTTAGGAATTAAAAATATAAATCCAAAATTTTCATTTTCAGAATTTCTTCCTTTTCCAAGACTAAAAGTTAAAATTAAAAAAGAAATTGTTACATTTAAAAACAAGAATTTAGATTTGGAAAGTAAAAAAGGTGAATATGTTGATGTAGAAGATTGGAATAATGTTTTAAATGATCCAGACATAACCGTAATAGATGTAAGAAATAATTTTGAAATTGAAATGGGTACTTTTAAAAATTCTATTAACCCAAATACAAAAAATTTTACAGAATTTAAAGATTTTGCTGATAAAAATATTTCTAAAGATAAAAAAATTGCTATGTTTTGTACTGGTGGAATAAGGTGTGAAAAAGCAAGCTCATACCTATTATCAACTGGAATCAAAAAAGTATACCAATTGAAAGGTGGAATACTTAAGTATTTAGAAAAAATCGATACCGATAAAAGTTTATGGGGAGGCGAATGCTTTGTTTTTGATAGAAGGGTTTCATTAAAGCACGGATTAAAAGAAGGTACATATAAAATTTGTTCAGGCTGCAGGAATCCTATAAATGAAAAAGATAAAAATTCAAAATATTTTGAAGAGGGCGTCTCTTGCATTAAATGTTATAAGTCTACATCTGAAGCTAAAAAACAAGGTTTGAGAGAGAGAGCAAAGCAAACAAAGATTGCTAAAGAAAAAAAATTAATTAATCCGTTTTTAGATATTTCTCATGATGAATTTTTTGATAGCGGTATCTAAATTTCATTCCTGCCTTTAGGTGTAATTTTATACCCATGGTAATAAGCTACCATTTTATTATCTGAAAGAATTTTTAGTTGATTTCTAATTGTTAAAGAAGGGTTTAGGGTATTGATTTGGGTGCCAAATTCTTCTATGCAATTTTCAATAATTTCATCTGGATACATAAATTGTTTATTAAGTATCCTTAAAATATAGATTTTTATTTTTTCTGATAATTCATTAGTTACCATAATTTATAAACGATTTACTTTCATTAATAACTTTTTCATCATAAAACTTTGCAGGGCAATTGTCTTCAATTAATTTAAATGTTCTTTTTGCTCCAGGATTCCAGTATTCATCGGGCTCTGTCATTGGGTCAGGAAACTCCGGGTAATAATTTCTTGGCGGCAAAGTTTTTATCGACCTTGGGGTTAATGCAGTAACATCGTGATTGTGACTTATAAGTATTGTTGTTATAGCAGAAATACAATTTTCGAGTTCTTTTTCATATTCATAATTTGAGCAACTAAAAATCATTAATGAAAATACAATAATAATCCCTTTTTTAATATCCATGGTCACTATATCCTTCTCCATAATCAGGCAAACTTGATTTAATTGTAGCCTTGCTGTCTAGATTTATAAAATAAAAAAACAATAAAATAATAATAATTATTAAAATTGTAAGAACTAATTTCTTCAAAATTTTAAGCTGTGAACTTTATACTTCCAGATTCGACTCTATCTTTCCACACCGAGCCAACTGGATAAGTATGAGAGAGAAAAAATTCTTCTTTCATTTCTAGTCCCCACCCGTGTGCATCTGGAGCAATGTATCTTCCGTCTTTAACCTTAACAGGATTAATAAAAACATCATCTTGTAAAAAATTTAAGTATTCACACATCTGGTTCTCTGAATGACTTGAAACTTTAATTTGATCCCACATTGAATAATGAATTATCATATTGCATAATCCAATTCCTCCACCGTGTGGGCAAACTGGAATATTGTATTTTTTTGCAAGTAAAATCACAGCCATGACATCATTAACTCCACCTAGTCTGCTTGCATCAATTTGGCAATATCCAATTGCGCCAGATTGCAACAATTGCTTAAATATAACTGGAGATTGAACTTGTTCTCCGGTTGCTACTTTTATTCCAATCGGATCCAATTCCTTTGCTATCCTTAAATGCCCTTGAACATCATCCCTAGCAGTTGGCTCTTCTATCCATTTAATATTAAATTTCGATAAACTTTTCATATAATATATGGCTTCATCAACACCCCAAACCTGATTGCAATCAGTCATTAAATTAGCATCTTCTCCAATTTGTTTTCTAATAAAATCTAACCTTTCAATGTCATGCTCTAGGTTTTGACCTACTTTCATTTTGAATGAATCAAACCCTTCCTTTTTCATATCAGAAATTGTTTCAGAAATTTGATTATCTGTAAGACCTAGCCATCCAGCTGTAGAATATGCTTTTGGACCTTTAGAAAGTAAACTTTTTTCTAAGTATTCATGGTCTGAGCTTTTTTCATTCAAAATGGACATAGCTTCATCAGGCGTTAAAGCATCTTTTAAATATCTCCAGTCTATTGATGCTACAATTTTTTTTGGGCTAAGATCTACAAGAAGTTTCCATAGTGGCTTCTTTTCAATTTTTGCCCAACAATCCCACATTGAATTCATAATACATCCAAGCGCCATCCTGTTAACTCCATCTGCTAGCCATCTTAGCTGATGATGGTCATTAATCTCTTTATAAAGTTTTCCAGGATTTTCAATAAAATCATTAAAATTATAATTTTCAATTAAATTAGCAATATCTTTCACCCCGTAGGCTATCCAGTCATTTCCTGCTCCAGAAGTAAAGCAAACAGAATGACCTTTTGTGCCATCGTTTAACTCAATAGTTGTGTAAACACATGAATAATTTGGTTTTTTATGAAAAGGGTCCGAACCTAACAAAGTATCAGATGTTGGAACTCGAATATCAGTTACGCTTGTTTTTATAACTTTTAAATTCATTTGATCATAATCTCCGCTTAAAATAATAAAATTCAATTATATTGTATTTGAAAAATTAAATCTTTAAGTTACACCTTTAAAAAGTTTTGAAATTAAAATATATTAAAACAATGGATAATAAATCAAATAAAGATTCTTTAGTAGAAAAAGAAAAAAAATTTGCACTATGGTTTAGGTCAAGGTTTTTTACTGGCATCTTTGTTTTCCTCCCTTTAGCAGTAACATATTTCATATTAAGCTTTGTTTTTAATTTAATTGATGGAATATTTAGACCTTATTTTGAAACTATTTTTGACAGAAGGCTGCCTGGGCTAAGCTTTGTATTAATAGTATTTATTGTGCTTTTATTGGGAATTTTAGCTAATAATGCTTTTGCAAGAAGAAGGTTTGGGTGGATAGAAACTGCATTAAAAAAAATACCACTTGTTGGAGCAACTTACACTACATCTAAAGAGATAGCTCAATCATTTAGAGGTTCAGGAAGTGGAGACTTTGGCACAGTTGTTGCAATACAATATCCAAGAAACGGGGTTTGGTCGGTAGGGTTTTTAACTAAGACAATAGATTTTGAGAACAATATAAAACATGGAATAGTTTATATGCCCTCTACCCCAGTTCCTAACACAGGATGGATGGTTATAATTCCTACAGATGAAATAAGGTACCTTGATATATCCGCAGATAAAGCTATGAAATTTATTATTGGTGGAGGTATTGGTAGCCCAAGCTACATTGAGTGGGTGGGAAGAGAAAAAGAAATTGATGAATAATTAAAATTCAAATTTTGTCTCATATTCTAACTTCCCTTTGAAATTAGTGGAAACTTTAAATAGAGATCCTCCAAGATATGTTCCTTTTGGGACATTAGCTAAATTGTCAGGAGTTGCAGCAGAAGTCACATATAAATCCGTAAGTGAGCTTCCTCCAAACATACAACTAGATGTTTGATAAGCATCAATGCTAATTTTATCCATTACATTTCCTTTAGGGTCAATTCTAATTACTCCTGAACCGCCCCAAATAGCACTCCATATATATCCTTCTGAATCAACTGTCATTCCGTCAGGGCCACCTTCGTCTTTATGTTCGTACCATTCTTCTGCATTCCCAATTTCATGAGTTTCGCTATTGTAAGAATGTCTAACAATTTTCCCTTTTGCAGGATCCGAATGATAAAAATAATTTAAATCTGGGGAAAAGCCCATACCATTAGAACAGCCATGGTTTTCAGAAATAATATCAACATCTCCATTTGGATAAAATCTGTAGAGTTTTCCAGTTTTTTCATAACCTAAAACGTTTGTTGGATAAAAAGTGCCAGCTAAGAATGAACCATCAGGAGCAGCTATGCAATCATTAAATTGAAGTTTTTCACCTTTATATGTTCCTTGATGAATCCATCTTTTTTTTCTGCTTGATTCCCAAAGTAATACGCCGTTCCATGTTCCAAGTGTAAATCCCCCTAATGAATTTTTCGAAAAACCACCAACATATATTCCAGTGTATATAGTATTATTTTCATTTGTTTCTGGATTGTATTCAAATAGCCTGCCTGATCTTATATCAGCCCAATATAATAATTGAGACTCGTCATCCCATAAAGGGCCTTCACCAACATTAGCTTGTTCATCTGCAACTTTTTTTACGTTAAACATAACTAATATATTAACAATTCAAATAATTATAGCCAACCTATTTAATTTTAAAATTTTAGGATAAAATAATTTAGTTTTAACCATAGAGGAGCAACCATGGCAGAAAGAAAAAAAATTACTTTACCTGTTCTAAGAAATAGAAAGAAAAATAATAAAAAAATATCTTGGGTGACTGCTTATGATTTCGCTACAGCAAGTTTTGCTGAGCAAGCAGGAATAGATATGATATTAGTTGGTGATTCAGGCGGGATGACTATGATGGGTAAGTCCTCAACAATTTCAGTAACTATGGAAGAAATGATAATGTTTACTTCTTCAGTTTTAAGAGGAATTAAAACATGCTTTGTTGTTGCTGATATGCCATTTATGTCATATCAAGTTAGTAATGAAGAAGCTGTTAGAAATGCCGGCAGGTTAATGGCATTAGGTAGTGATGCGGTGAAATTGGAAGGTGGAAAAGAAATGGCTCCAAGAATTAAAGCAATTACTGATGCAGGCATCCCAGTTGTGTCTCACCTTGGTCTAACGCCTCAAAGCTTATCACAACTTGGAGGTTATAGAGTTCAGGGGAGAAGCTTAACTTCTTTCAAAAATCTTTTGAATGACATTATATCTGTTGAAGATGCAGGCGCTGCTTTTCATTTGCTTGAATGTGTTCCAGAAGAAGTAACTGCAGAAATATATAAACATGTAAAAAATCCGCTTTATGGAATTGGTTCCGGAAGAAATGTTGATGGTCAACTTGTAATTTCCCATGACATGCTTGGTCTCTTTGTGGGAGATGTTGATCCAAAATTCGTTAAAAAATATGCAAATCTTTCAAAAACAATAAAAGACTCATTTACAAATTATATTGATGACATAAAAAATAGTGAATTTCCTAAAGAAGAACATTTATATTCGATAGAAGGAGAAGATTTAGAAAAAATACAAAATTATAGTAACAATTTTAAAAGTAATTGAACTTCGAATACTCTGACCCTATAAGATTAAATGAGTTATTTAGGCCGATACTTCAAGAATTAATGGTTAGAGATAATAT